>JAJYTI010000137.1 GCA_021793135.1 Bacteroidota bacterium | reverse complement strand
TGACACGCCTTGGCGAAACTTTTGATTTATATCAGCGAGCTATGGCTAGTACAAAACGAGTAATGACGCTTTTAGAAACCAAAGAAATTTTGCCAGATGGGGATATCATGCTTGATAAATCTCTAGTTAAAGGGCATTACGAAATTCAGAATGTAGATTTTAAATATCGAACAGGGGATGCAATTCTGCGTAAGCTTAATCTAGAAATATTACCAGGACAAACGGTAGGTATTGTTGGGCCAACAGGAGCCGGAAAAAGTAGTATGATAAAACTACTTATGCGCATGTATGACGTGAATGCAGGTAGAATTCTTTTAGATGGCCAAGATATTCGAACTTATACATTAGAAAGTTTAGCACAAGTTACAGGTTTTGTTAGCCAAGATGTGTATTTGTTTCATGGAACTGTTCGAGAGAATGTTAGCTATGGAAGTTTTACAGCCACAGACGAAGAAATAATGGAAGCTGCAAAATTAGCAGAAGCGCATGATTTTATAATGAATCTCCCTCAGGGTTATAATACGGTGGTAGGAGAGCGTGGTGTAAAGTTATCTGGGGGGCAAAGACAACGTATTTCATTGGCTAGAGCTATTTTAAAAAATCCTCCAATTTTGATTTTAGATGAGGCAACTTCGGCGGTTGATAATGAAACCGAATCGGCAATTCAGCGTTCTTTAATGAAGATTACAGAGAATAGAACAACAATTATTATTGCGCACCGACTATCTACTATCCGTAATGCCGATCGTATATTTGTACTCGAAAAAGGACATTTGGCCGAATACGGAACACATGAAGAATTAATCGATAAAAAAGGAATTTATCATCAGCTATGGATGGTGCAATCGGGTGAGTTTGTAATAAATGAATAGGATATTATTCAGCTTGTAATAATTCTTTTCGTTTGTTTTTAGTTGCTATAATTATATCTGTAATAAATATGTCAAAATCTTTTTGGAAAGACTCATATTCATTTTCTAGATTTTGCACCGATTTCTCTAATTCAAATTCACGACCAATTCGACCTCCCATTTCGGTTAAAGTCTTTTCTATACCCTGCAAGGTAGTATAACGCATAAACCAATTGTTATCTCTCATATATGGAAACATATATTTCATGGCCGATGTCATCTTATCATAACGATTATCCATATATGTATAAAATTCTTGTGCAAACACTTCTAATGGAGTAGAATGAAAATCGTTCCAGTTTTTAGCTAAGAAATGATCGTAGAAAATATCTACTAAAACCCCGCTATAATGCCCAAAGTCTGCATGAAGTTTGGATGTACTATCTCTAAAAGAAGGATGGTCGTCGGTATAGCTGTCTATAAAACGATGTAGTAAAATTCCTTTTTGAATAGATTGAGGATACTCCAAGTAGTTATTCCCTTTAATACTGTCCGCCATAAAATTACCTAATAGCAATTCTCTGTCGTTTCCTGTAAGATAGATATGTCCTAGAAAATTCATAATTATAAATCTACAAAAAAGCATGATATAACAAGCTGCTTTAACGCAGTTTGACAAAACTAACTCTTAACTATTAAAGGTCTAATCATTATATGTTATATTTGCTTGAATTACAATTTTAAGATATGACTTTAATAAAATCGATATCAGGGATAAGAGGAACTATTGGAGGGGCACAAGGTGATAACCTTACACCAATAGATGTAGTAAAGTATGCAGCAGCATATGGAAAATGGATAAAAGAACAACGAGATAAGGAAGATTACCGTGTAGTAGTAGGAAGAGATGCACGTATTTCTGGTGAAATGGTGCAACAATTAGTAATGCATACATTAGTAGGGATGGGAATTTATGTAATAGATTTAGGGTTATCTACTACACCAACAGTAGAGATGGCGGTGACTATGGAGCATGCCGATGGAGGAATCATTTTAACTGCCAGTCACAACCCAAAACAATGGAATGCATTAAAATTACTGAATAAAAAAGGAGAGTTTTTAGATGCTGCCGCAGGTCAAGAAATATTAGATTTTGCTGAAGAGGAATCTGTATCTTTTTCGGAAGTAGATCATCTTGGAAAAATAACTAAAAACGATGCTTATATCGATTTACATATCGAAGAAATTCTAGCGTTACCATTAGTGAATACAGATGCAATTAAAAAAGCTAAATTCCGTGTGGTAGTAGATGGGGTAAACTCAACAGGAGGTATTGCAGTACCTTTATTATTGCAAAAACTGGGAGTAGAGGCTATCGAATTATATTGTGATCCTACAGGACACTTCCCACATAATCCTGAGCCTCTAAAAGAGCATTTAGGTGACTTAATGCATGAAGTAACTAGCAATAATGCCGACTTTGGAATAGTAGTAGATCCCGATGTAGACCGTTTAGCATTTGTAGACGAAAAAGGAGAGATGTTTGGAGAAGAGTATACTCTTGTAGCCGTAGCCGATTATATTTTAAAACACACTCCAGGTAATACAGTGAGTAATATGAGCTCTACCAGAGCTCTTGCCGATGTTACAGAAAAACATGGACAAACTTATACTGCCAGTGCCGTAGGTGAGGTAAACGTAGTTACCGAAATGAAGAAAACCAATGCAGTAATTGGTGGAGAAGGGAATGGAGGAATTATTTATCCAACGTTACATTATGGTCGTGATGCTTTAGTTGGGATTGCTTTGTTTTTATCTCATTTAGCCGAAATGGACATGTCGGTTAGTGCATTACGAGCTAGTTATCCTGCCTATTTTATGAGTAAAAAGAAAATCGATTTACAACCTGGATTGGATGTGGATGGTATCTTACAAAAGATGCAAGAGAAATATACTGAGGAGAAACATAGTACAATTGATGGGTTGAAAATAGATTTCCCTGAAAATTGGGTGCACTTACGCAAATCTAATACCGAACCAATTATTCGAATCTATACGGAAGCTTCTACACAAGAAAAAGCAGATGCATTGGCCGATAGATTTATCGCAGAGATAAAGGAGTTGGTGTAATATAATAGGATTAGTGGGAAAGCGAAGAATAAATAAATATACAAATGAAAATACCTAAATATCACGAAACATTTATTCCTATTTTAGAAGTTCTAAATACGGTTGAATATATTAGTAGTAGAGAATTAGCAACATGTGTTCGTGATAATTATTATTCAAATTTACCTAAAGAGTTATTAGAGAAAAAGACAAATTCAGGAAGTAATCTTTTGATTGACAGAATTCTTTGGGGAAAATCCTATTTAAAGATGGCTAAATATGCTTCTTACCCCAAGAGAGGCATGGTACAAATTACTGATAAAGGCAAACAGATTTTAAGTAAAGGAAAGTTATCATTAGAAGACTTAAAAAATGATATAGATTTTATTAAGCACAGAGAGTCTGTGAAAAGTAAAAGAGAAAGTACGAATGAAAGTGAATTAGTTAATATTGAGAACGATTCTCCGCAAGATTTAATTGATTCAGGATTTTCGATTATAGAAGCAGAAGTGAAAACTGAACTTTTGGAAAAATTAAAAGAAATTGATCCATATTATTTTGAAAAAGTAATTCTTATTCTCTTAAAAAAAATGGGCTATGGTGACTTTATTGAAACTTCAAAATCAGGTGATGGAGGTATTGATGGTATTATAAATGAAGATAAGTTAGGTTTAGAGAAAATTTACACTCAAGCAAAACGATATAACGATACTAAAATACGAGAAAAAGATATAAGAAATTTCATAGGGGCAATGAGTGGAGATACCAGTAAAGGAGTATTTATAACTACTTCCACTTTTGATAAATCTGCAATTAGAAAAGCAAGGGAGGCACATCACTCGATAATATTAATTGATGGGGCTAAATTAGTTGATTTAATGCATCAATATAATGTAGGAGTGCAAGTGAAAACGATATATGAAGTGAAGGAGATTGATAACGATTTTTTTGAAGAACAATAAAACTATGTAAGAAAGTTGATTTACTTAAATAAAGTTTTATCAAATTAAAACGCATTCTCTCTATTGAGAATGCGTTTTGTTATTTTATACTTTGTCTCGGTGTTTCCAGCGCTTGTGCGACCATAAATAATAAGCAGGTTCTTCGTGAATTTGTTTTTCTATTTCATCTAAGAACATACGTGTTATTTTATAATCTGGCACTTTTTTAGGTTCGGTAGTAAGTGGAATAAATGTAGCAGAATAATGCCCTCGTTTTACTTTCTTTACTTTTAAATACACAGGAATTTGTCCAAGCTTTTTTGCTAACTCTTCGGTACCTACAAACACGGGAACTCGAATTCCCATAAATGTGTCTACATGTTTGTAGTCTGACATTTTTGGTGTTTGATCGGATAAAATTAACGTAAGTGATTTTTCTCTATCCCGATGCATTCGAAATAATTTTGTAACGATTTGTCGATTCGAAACAATCTCGGCACCAAATTTCCCTCTAATTTTTTTTACAAGTCTATCAAAATAAGGATTGCGAAGCGGTTTGTACACTGCTAATCCTTTGTATGGCATATGATGGGTAAGGATTCCGCTCCATTCCCAACTTGCATAATGACCACACATAAGTAATATACTTTTGTCTTGATTGTAAAATTCCTGTAGAAGTTCTGGATTTTCAAATTGAAAACGACGATTGATTTCTTTTTCAGAAATGGTTAAGCTTTTTATAGTCTCTACCAAGAAATCACATAAATGCACGTAAAATTCCTTTATGATTTGTTTGCGTTCTTTCTCCGATTTATTTGGGAGTGTTATGGTTATATTTTCTTTAACTACTTTACGTCTATAACCTATAACGTAATACATAAGAAAGAAAATTATATCCGATAATATATATAGTACACGCATAGGTAGGATAGAGATCATCCACCATAACGGATATATTAATATATAAAGCAGTCGTTGCATAGGCTTATTTCCAGCAAAACTAACTAATTTTGTGCAATACGTTTTAAAAACAACTTTATAATATGGTGAATGGATTTAATTTATTCATTGGGGTGATTTTAGCAGCCAATGTGATTTTTTCGATGAAAGGATTTAAAGATTCTTCTTTTTTTAATAAATATAAATTTAATGTAGGTCAAATTCGAGCAGGTGAAAACATTAGATATGTAACTTCAGCTTTTTTGCATGCCGATACTTCCCACTTACTCTTTAATATGCTAACCTTTTATTTCTTTGCGCCAGTTGTAGTTGCTGGTTTAGGAGATATAAAGATGTTAGCTATTTACATAGCAAGTATGCTATTGGGTAATATTTTTGCATTTTTCTATCATAAGAACGAAATGCATTATAGTGCAGTAGGGGCGAGTGGCGCAGTTATGGGGATTTTGTATTCGGCTATATTGTTAAACCCTAATATGTCGCTGTTTATGTTCTTTATCCCAATTCCAATTCCCGCATGGCTATTTGGTATAGGTTATTTAGGATATTCTATTTATGGCATGAAAAGTGCAAGAGATAATATAGGACACGAAGCACACATAGGTGGAGCAGTAGCTGGTTATATTATGACGTTGGCATTTGTTCCATCGTTGTTTGAAACTAGTTTATGGATTATAGGTCTGTTAGCTATTCCAATTGTGGTGCTTTATTTACTAACAAAATTCGGTAAAATTTAAAATCAAAAAATTATGAAGAAAGCAATCATACTTTTTGCTTTAATAGCTGGAACATCTGCTATAGCACAAAACAACATTGACGATACTATTCAAGTAGTAGGAGAAGGTACAGTAGCTACCACCCCCGATAAGGCTGTGATATCTGTCAGTATTCTTCAAGAAGAAGAGATCGGA
>JAJYTI010000136.1 GCA_021793135.1 Bacteroidota bacterium | reverse complement strand
CTATGATATTGACATGGGAGAGCATACTATATCTGAAAATGATTTCCCTGCTATAGAGAAGCGAATGCTGGAGATAGCTAGAGAAAAGCATGAGTTTAAAATGCGTGCTGTTACTAAGCAGGAAGCCTTAGACTATTATAAGGAGAAAGACAACGAATTCAAGGTTGAGTTAATTGAAAACCTAGAGGACGAAACTATTACTTTTTGTGATCACGATACTTTTACAGATTTATGCCGTGGTGGACATATTCCAAACACCGGTTTTATAAGAGCCTTCAAACTGATGAATATCGCTGGTGCCTATTGGCGAGGTGATGAAAACAACCAGCAATTAACGCGTATTTATGGCGTAAGTTTCCCCAAACAAAAGGATTTAAAAGAGTATTTAGAGTTCCTAGAAGAGGCAAAAAAACGTGACCATAGAAAACTAGGTAGAGAGTTAGGCTTATTTACCTTTTCACAAAAAGTAGGTCAAGGATTACCATTATGGCTACCAAAAGGAGCCGCATTACGTAATAGACTTGAAAAGTTTTTACGTGAGGCACAAGAAGCAGCTGGATACGAAATGGTTATTTCTCCGCACATTGGCCATAAAGATTTATATGTAACTTCGGGTCACTGGGATAAATATGGTGAAGATAGTTTCCAACCTATAAAAACTCCACATGAAGGAGAAGAGTTCATGTTAAAACCCATGAACTGTCCACACCACTGTGAAATATACAAATCCGCACAATGGTCATACAAAGATTTACCAAAACGTTTTGCTGAATTTGGTACAGTGTACAGATACGAGCAAAGTGGAGAGCTACACGGATTAACACGTGTAAGAGGTTTCACACAGGATGATGCTCATATTTTCTGTACTCCTGATCAATTAGATGACGAGTTCAAAAAAGTAATAGATTTAGTACTATACGTATTTGAGTCTTTAGGGTTCTCTGATTTTACTGCACAAGTATCTGTACGAGATCCGGAAACCCCAGAAAAATATATCGGTTCTACTGAAAACTGGGAAAAAGCGGAAGCTGCAATTATAAATGCGGCGAAAGAAAAAAGGTTACGTTATGTTGTAGAAACTGGCGAAGCTGCTTTCTATGGTCCCAAGTTAGACTTTATGGTAAAAGATGCCTTAGGGAGAAGCTGGCAATTAGGAACTATACAAGTAGATTATAACTTACCAGAACGTTTTGAATTAGAATATATAGGAAGTGATAATCAACCACATCGACCTGTAATGATCCACAGAGCGCCATTTGGAAGCATGGAACGTTTTATAGCTATTTTGCTTGAAAACACCGCAGGAAATTTCCCATTATGGTTAATGCCAGAACAGGTTATTATCCTGTCATTGAGCGAGAAACATGAAAAATATGCAGAAAAAGTTTTAAATGTGCTTAAAAATGACGAAATTCGCGCTGTGGTAGACCATAGAAATGAGACTATTGGTCGAAAAATCCGTGATGCGGAAATGAATAAAGTACCATTTATGCTGATTGTTGGAGAACAAGAAGAGAAAGATGGCACAGTATCTGTACGTAGACATGGTGAAGGCGATTTAGGTGTAATGCCCATCGCAGACTTTGCAAAAATGGTTTCATCCGAAGTTGCAAAGGAAGTAAAGAAATTTAACGTTTAACTTTAAATAATTTAAGTCATAGCAATTAGAAGAAGAAGAGGAAGACGCCCTGATAGGGTATCTGACAAAGATCAAAGTCGAATTAACGAAAAGATTCGCGCGGAAGAAGTTCGCTTAGTTGGCGAGAATGTAGAAATGGGGGTTTACCCACTTAAGAAAGCATTGGAAATAGCTCAAGAACAAGGTCTAGACCTAGTAGAGATTTCTCCTAATGCTAAGCCTCCTGTATGTAAAGTTATAGACTACAATAAATTTGTATACGAACAAAAGAAACGTAAAAAAGCAATTCAAGCCAATACCTCTAAGGTAGTGGTAAAAGAAATTCGTTTCGGACCGAATACAGATGATCACGATTACGAGTTTAAAAGAAAGCATGCTGAAAAGTTCCTTAAAGAAGGTTCTAAACTTAAAGCTTATGTTTTCTTTAGAGGACGTTCTATCGTATACAAAGACCAAGGAGAAATTCTATTACTCCGCCTAGCAAGAGACCTAGAGGAATTTGGTAAAGTAGAACAAATGCCAAAATTAGAAGGTAAGCGCATGAATATGTTCATTGCCCCTACCAAGAAAAGAAAATAATATATTTTGATATAGTCTTAAAAAAGGAAATTATGCCAAAACAAAAGACAAATTCTAGTGCTAAAAAGCGTTTTAAGCTTACAGCAACTGGTAAAATAAAAAGAAAGCACGCTTTTAAAAGCCACATTCTAACGAAAAAGTCTAAAAAGCGTAAACTTAAGTTGACTCAATCTACCTTAGTTTCTAAGGCAGATGAGAACAATGTGAAACACATGCTTCGTTTGAAGTAATCGTGTATTCACGGTTTTGTAAAACAAATACAATTAACCCTGGAGTATGGCGGTAGAAATACCAAAAGCATCTTAAGAAACTAGATCGCCTGCTACAAAAAAACAATTAATTATGTCAAGATCAACAAATCATGTTGCTTCTAGAGCTCGAAGAAAAAAGATTCTAAAGCAAGCAAAAGGGTACTTCGGTACAAGAAAAAATGTTTGGACGGTTGCGAAAAACGCAGTAGATAAAGGAATGGTTTATTCCTACCGTGACAGACGAACCAAAAAAAGAAATTTCCGCAGCCTGTGGATTATGCGTATTAACGCTGGTGCACGTGAGCATGGGTTATCTTACTCACAGTTTATCGGAAAATGTAAAGCAAATGGAATTGAGCTTAACCGTAAGGTTTTAGCTGATTTAGCAATGAATCATCCAGAAGCTTTCAAAGCAGTAGTAGACAAAGTTAAGTAAGACAAACCAACTGTATCAAAATATATTATTAAAGCCTCTTGAATTTTCAGGAGGCTTTTTTTATATTTATAAGGCATGAAAAGAAAACTACACCTATTCTCTTTGCTTCTATTCCTTTTTGCTAGCAACTTTATGTTAGCACAAATCCCTATGGATAGCATTGAATTGCAAAAAACATATGTTATAAGCGATGAGGAAGTCTATTTACCATTAGGGAATATGGCTTTTGCAGATTCAGTAGTTTCTTATATACCTGGTATTCCTGCACCACAAGCCGAATATGCTAATCCAGAAAAAGCTTTGGGTGAACCCGACTATAATTACTATATGGATGATTCCTACGTTTCTTTAGGATGTAAAGGACAACTAACATTGAAATTCATAGACAATGGTTTTATAGATATAGAAGGAGATGACCTTTATTTCTTTGAAATAGGTCCTTCTGTAGAGTCTTTCAAAGTGGAGATTTCAACCGATGGAAAAGATTGGATATATATAGGTACTCTTCCAGGAAGTAATTGTTCGATAGATATTGGTAAATCACAACGTGTACGTACAGAAAAGGAAGTATATTATTATGTAAGATTAACAGATTTAGGCGATTTTTGTAGAGGACCAACTCCTGGTGCTGATATTGACGCTGTAGGTGCAATAGGTGGCGTATTAAAGTTTAATCTAGCTGCCAAAGTACTATTCGATTCAGATAAATACGAGCTGAAACCAAAAGCTAAAGAGATTTTGAATGAATTAGGAGATTTATTGGAACTTATGCCTTATGCATTTATACAAATAGATGGTCACACTGATGGAGATGCCTCTATAGAATATAATGAGACTTTAGGTGCTAATAGAGCACAATCGGTTAAAGAATATTTGGATCAATTAGTAAATTACGGAGATAATCCACTGTACATAGGCATGCAAACCCATTCTTTTGGGAAACGAAAACCTATTAGTGATAATCATACAGAAGAAGGAAAACAAAAAAATAGACGTGTGGAAATAACCATTGTTCCTCCAGACACTTTTTTTGTGAAGCCTTAAGATTAAGTTTTCTGTTCTTTCTTCTCTGCTGCAGGAAAAAGAATATTATTCAAGATTAAACGATATCCAGGAGAAGTAGGATGTAATTCAAGTTCCGTTTTTGGGTCGCCTACTTTATGCTGGTAATCTTCGGGATCATGTCCTCCATAAAAAGTAAAAAAACCTTTACCACGAACGCCATGGATGTATTTAGCTTCCCCAGCAGATTTATTTTCACCCATGATAAGCACGTTCGATTTAATTTGATCTCTTTTAAACGAAGTTGTCTGTCCGTAGAATCCTTTTATCAGAGCCGTATGATTTTGAACAAGCATCGTTGGAATTGGATCCCATTTAGCAGAATAATCCATTAATCTAAAATAATCATTTTCTTTTTTCACTACTCTATCATTGGATGTATCGATAGAGGAAAAGGAATAAACCATAGGATCTCTTTCAAGAATAAAGTCGGTAAATGCAAAAGTATTGGCATAGTTGATTTTATTTTGATAACCAGGATCGCTTGGATCACCATCGAACATTGGTTCACAAATATCGACTCCTTCAGCTGCGAGTGCAATATCGAAAGTATCAGTAGCACTACACATTGCAAACATGAATCCTCCACCTACAACATAATCACGTATCTTTAATGCTACAGCTAATTTGGAATCAGAAACTTTATCAAATCCTAAAGATCGAGCTAATGCTTCGGCATTTCGTTTCCCTTCTATGTACCAAGGAGCGGTTCTAAATGCTCTATAAAACTTACCATATTGTCCTGTAAAATCTTCATGATGCAAATGCAACCAATCATATAACAATAATTCGTCATCTAGAACTTCTTTGTCGTAAATAACCGTATATGGAATCTCTGCATATTCCAATACTAATGTAACAGCATCATCCCAAGGCATATTGTCTTTTGGAGAGTAAACTGCAACTTTTGGCGCTGTTTCTAGTAGTACTGCATCCATATTTTTGGAAGGACTTTTTACTTCATCCAATATTTGTGTTGCTTGTGCATTGGTAAGAATCTCAAAATCAACCCCTCTTATCTTCAATTCTCTTTGTGTGCTGCTCTTATCGGCTAATAAAAAAGAACCTCCTCTATAATTAAGTAACCATTGCACTTCTTCTCCTCTATCCAATACCCAATAAGCAATCCCATAAGCTTTTAAATGCTCATTTTGAGATTCTGCATCCATAGGAATAAGGATATAAGATGCCCAAGAAGGCATACTTATAAAAAGAAATAATATTAAGAGCAATTTATTACGCATAAAGCAATAAGGTATAACCTACTAATATACTTTAGAATGGAATATCGTCATTAGAAAAATTAGAACTTCCAAAAACATCATCTGCTGGAGGAAAGTTATCTTTTGAGAATCCATCAAAGTCATCATTCATACTAGAGTGAATCTCTGTAGGGAACGCATGATCTTCTAAATTATCAAATCTACCAAGTTTACCTTCGAACTTAAGACGTATTTCATCCAATCCACCATTACGGTGTTTTGCAACAATAAATTCTGCTTGACCAGCGGTAGGACTTCTTTCGTCATCATCCCATTCGTCAATTTTATAATATTCTGGTCTATAAATAAATGAAACAATATCGGCGTCCTGTTCAATAGCGCCAGATTCACGAAGGTCAGATAAAATAGGTCGCTTACTACCGGTACGTGTTTCTACGGCACGCGAAAGCTGTGAAAGTGCAATTACTGGTACATTAAGTTCTTTAGCAAGAGCTTTTAAGTTTCTAGAAATTGTAGAAATTTCTTGTTCTCGGTTTCCTCCTTTTTGACTTCCTCCAGCAGTCATTAGCTGCAAATAGTCTATCATA
>JAJYTI010000135.1 GCA_021793135.1 Bacteroidota bacterium | reverse complement strand
TGGAAATGCAAAAAGTTCCAGAGGCTGGCTATCCTATAAAAGGGCTGTGGATTGCAGGTTTACAAAGAAAAATTACGATAGATAATCTTTTGCTGCCATTTAAACTACTCAAGAGTTTTAGGGAGTGTAAAAAAATCTTGAAAGAGTTTAATCCAGATGTAGTAATAGGTACTGGAGGATATGCAAGTGCACCTTTAGTTAGGGTGGCTTCTAAGATGGGTATTCCATGTGTAATTCAAGAACAAAATAGTTATGCAGGAGTAACCAATAAATTGTTGAGTAAGAGTGTTGAGAAAATATGTGTAGCGTTTGAAGGTATGGAACAATTTTTTCCTGCCTCTAAAATTGTTTTAACAGGTAATCCTGTACGACAGTATATTGCAACCACTTCAATAAATCAAGCAAAAGCTAGAGAGAGTTTTGGATTACAAACCGATAAAAAAACACTTTTAGTATTAGGAGGAAGTCTTGGAGCAAAAAAAATAAATGAACTCATCCATAATAATTTGGAATTATTTGATGAATTAGATTTGCAAATATTATGGCAATGTGGTCAATATTATATAGAAACATATAAAGATCTTACTTCGGATAAAGTACGTGTTCAAGCATTTATTTCCGATATGCAAGCAGCATATGCAGCCGCCGATGTAATTATATCTCGAGCAGGAGCACTGTCTATAGCCGAGCTATGTTTAGTGGGAAAACCTAGTGTGTTTATTCCATCGCCAATTGTAGCCGAAGATCATCAGACAAAGAATGCTCAAGCTATTGTAAATCATGAAGCGGCAATGCTTATAAAAGAGTCGGAGATAGAAACCACTTTTGTAAGTCGATTTGTAAAGCTTATGCAAGACGATGCAATGCAAAAAAGATTTGCCGATAATATAAAGGAATTAGCAAAACCAAAAGCTACAGAAACTATAGTAGATGTAGTAGAAGAATTAATAAAAGTGTAATGCAGCAGAAATATTCAAAATATTACTTCGTTGGTGTAGGAGGCATAGGAATGAGCGCTCTAGCTAGATATATAGCTATGCAGGGTAAGCAAGTCTATGGATATGATTCTACCGAAACCGATTTAACGATTAAGCTGCAAAACGAAGGAGTAAATATTACTTATAACGATACGGTAGAGCAACTCCCAGAGTTAAATGTTATAGACACATTGGTGGTGTTTACTCCGGCAGTTCGTAATAAAAATAGGTTGTTAAACTATTTTAAGCGCAATGGTTTTACTTGTGTAAAAAGAGCAGAACTTCTAGGTGCTATTACCAAGTCTACGGTTTGTTTGGCAGTAGCAGGTACACATGGTAAAACAACAACTGCGAGTATTTTAGCACATTTATTAATCGATTCTGTTAAATCTGTATCGGCTTTTTTAGGTGGGATAGCAGAGAATTACCAATCTAACTTCATCTATAGAGGTTCGGAGATTACAGTTGTAGAAGCAGATGAATATGATAGGTCTTTCTTACACTTATCGCCAAGTATCGCATGTATAAATAATACTGATGCCGATCATTTAGATATTTATCAATCGCCCGAGGCCATGCAAGATGCATTTATGGCTTTCGCCGATTTAGTACCAAATAAAAGTGATTTAGTACATCCTATAGATTTGAATTTTGGAGGTACTAAAGTAGCTATTGAAACAGAAGCAGATTATTATGCGAAAAATATAAGAGTAGAGAACGGACAATATGTTTTCGAACTCCAAACACCTAGTGGAGTGTTATCTGATTTAAGATTTGGAATGCCAGGATATCACAACTTAATGAATGCCATCACAGCTTTGACCATGGCGCTTAAGGCTGGTGTGTCTGGTGAGTTATTGGTTGATGCATTACCTCGTTTTCAAGGCGTAGATAGAAGATTTTCTGTTAGATATAATACAGAAGCAAAAGTGGTGATTGAAGATTATGCTCATCACCCTATAGAATTAAGTGCTTTGTATAATGCTGCAAAGACGATGTATAAAACGGAAGAGATTGCTTTGGTTTTTCAGCCACATTTATACTCACGTACTCGCGATTTTGGAAAAGAATTTGCAGAGAGTCTATCTTTATTTGATCAACTTTTCCTTTTGGATATATATCCAGCAAGGGAGTTACCAATAGAAGGAATAAATTCACAATGGTTATTAGATCAGGTTTCTATTGCAAACAAAAAGCTTATTACCAAAGAAGCGATATTTGATGAAATTAAGAATACATCGGCCAAAGTGATTTTAATGGCAGGTGCGGGAGATATCACTAAAGAAGTACAAAATATTGTAAAACTATTAGGATATGAAAAGTAAATGGCAAATACTTCGTATTTTTCTACTGATAGGACTAGCAGCTTTCTTGTTTAGCTTTAGTAATAAAAGAAATCAAGAAAGAAAGCTTTCGTCTGTTCAAGTTGGTTTTACCAATCCAGAGCATCTATATGTAGCAATGGGTTCTATACATAATATTTTGACTAATGATGCCGATACGTTAGACGTTAAAATACACGATGTGCAACTTAAAGATATGGAGCAAAAGATACTTGAGCATCCTATGGTGGCCGATGCTGAGGTTTTTATGACTATCGATGGGGTTTTGAGTGCTGAAGTAACACAACGTACTCCCATAGGAAGGTGTATGTATAACGATGGAGCAAAATATATTGATGAATTGGGAGTGTTCATGCCACTGTCGTCAAATTATAGTGCGAGAGTGCCATTAGTATATGGTGTAGAAGATAGTTTAAGCGTTGCAGAGGTAATGCCTTTGTTATTAGCAATAAGAAAAGATGAATTTATGCAACAAAGTGTGGTTACAATTTCGCATAATAACAAGGGAAATGTAAGTTTGCAAGTTCGCCAAAATAATATGGAGGTGATGTTGGGTAAAACCGACAATTTAGAGGATAAATTTAGAAAGCTAAAAGGCTTTATAAAGTACACTAAAGACGAAAATATACTAGAAGATTATAAAATAATTAACCTGCAATACGAAGATCAGGTTGTAGCTACAAAAAGATAACACATGGAAAACGAGAAAATTGCTGTAGGATTAGATATTGGAACTACCAAGATAGTAGCCATGGTAGGAAAGCTCAATGAGTACGGAAAATTGGAAGTGCTAGGCGTTGGGAAGGCAAAAAGTTTAGGAGTACATCGCGGTGTAGTAAATAATATTACCCAAACTATTCAGTCTATTCAACAAGCCGTTCAGGAAGCCGAAATCACTTCTGGTATTGCGATTGATAAAGTAATGGTGGGAATTGCTGGGCAACATATTCGTAGTTTGCAACATAGCGATTATATAACACGTACCGATAGCGATGAGGTAATAGATGAGAGTGACATTGAATCTCTATGCGATCAAGTTCTTAAATTGGTCATGTTGCCAGGAGAAGAGATTATTCATGTGTTGCCCCAAGAGTTTAAAGTAGACGGTCAAGGAGAAATTACCGAACCTATCGGGATGTATGGAGGCCGATTAGAAGCGAATTTTCACGTTGTAGTCGGGCAAGTGGCATCTATAAGAAACGTAGGCCGTTGCGTAGCAAATGCAGGATTAGAGTTAGGGTCTATTACTTTAGAACCTTTAGCATCTGCGCAAGCTGTACTGAGTAAAGAAGAAAAAGAAGCAGGGGTAGTTCTTCTAGATATAGGAGGTGGTACTACAGACTTAGCAATATTTAAGGATGGTATTATTCGTCACACTGCAGTAATACCATTTGGTGGTAATGTTATTACCGAAGATATAAAAGAAGGTTGTGCGATTATCGAGAAACAAGCCGAGTTATTAAAAATCCGTTTTGGCTCTGCTTGGCCAGGAGAAAACAAAGAGAATGAGATTGTCTCTATTCCAGGATTAAGAGGACGAGAGCCAAAGGAAATCACATTAAAAAACCTTTCTCGTATTATCCATGCTCGTGTACAAGAGATTATCGATCAAGTTTATTTAGAAATAAAAAACTACGGACACGAAGAGCAAAAGAAAAAATTAATCGCAGGAATTGTTATTACAGGTGGAGGAGCACAATTGCGTCACCTTAAGCAACTAGTAGAATACATGACTGGTATGGATACCAGAATAGGGTATCCTAATGAGCATATGGCAGGAGATAGTAGTGAGGAAATTACAAGTCCAGCCTATGCTACCGTTGCAGGATTGGTAATGCATGGAATAAAAACACAAAAGAAAGAAGAAGAAGAAAAAAGACAAAAGCTTGCTGGAACTTTCGAAGAGGAAACTCCTATTACTCCAATAGGTGCAGAGCCAATAATAAAAGAGGAGCCTTTACCTTCAGAACATGGAACAGAAGATGATGAGGAAATAGAAGAAGTAGACAGAAAGAGAAAGGAAAAAGGAAATAAAGAAGAGGATGGAAAGAAAAAAACTTCAAAATCGATTTTCGATCGTTTTTTCGATCGTTTTATGGAGTTTTTAGACCGAGCAGAATAAATAGAAACTAATTAAAATTAATATATATGGACACCACAGGATTAGACAACATTTCGTTCGACATGCCTAAAAATCAATCCAATGTCATTAAAGTTATTGGCGTTGGAGGTGGGGGCGGTAATGCCGTCAACCACATGTTTCGTTTAGGAATTAAAGGAGTAGATTTCGCAATCTGTAACACCGATGCACAAGCACTGGAAAATAGCCCAGTACCAATTAAAATTCAATTGGGAGTTTCGTTAACCGAAGGGCTTGGAGCTGGTGCCAACCCAGAAGTTGGGGAGCAAGCAGCATTAGAAAGTGTAGAAGACATTAAAGCAATGCTTTCTACCAATACCAAAATGATTTTCATCACTGCTGGAATGGGTGGAGGTACTGGTACTGGAGCCGCACCTATTATTGCAAAAATGGCAAAAGAGTTAGATATTCTAACGGTTGGTATCGTAACTAGCCCATTTATGTTTGAGGGAAGTCAACGTAATCAACAGGCACAAATAGGGATTGAGAAACTACGTGCTAATGTAGATTCTTTAATCGTTATCAATAACAATAAACTACGTGATGTATATGGTAATCTTGGCTTTAAGGCCGGATTCTCCAAAGCAGATGAGGTGTTATCTACTGCTGCTAAAGGAATAGCAGAGGTAATTACTCATCACTATATTACCAACGTGGATTTACGTGACGCCAAGACAGTATTATCCAATAGTGGTACAGCAATTATGGGTAGTGCTAGCGCTTCAGGATCAAATCGTGCTCAAGAAGCAATTACTAAAGCATTAGATTCCCCATTATTGAATGACAATAAGATTAGAGGAGCAAAAAATGTTCTATTGCTTATTGTTTCTGGTTCACAAGAAATTACAATTGACGAAATAGGTTCTATCAACGACTACATCCAAGAAGAAGCTGGTCATAGTGCCAATATTATTATGGGAGTTGGTGAAGATGAATCTAAAGACGATGCTATTTCTATTACTATAGTAGCTACGGGTTTTGATGTAGAACAACAAAATCAAATCTCAAATACTCGAGATAAAAAAATAATTCATGTTCTAGGACGTGAACAAAAAGCAGAGCAAGAACTATCTACAAAGTCTAAAATATTATCCGTAGATATGCCATTGCCTTCAAAAGAAACTAAGAGCCCAGAAGTAGCCCCTCGGCAACCAGAAGCGGTAACTCCAATAAAGCATACGCTTTTTGATAATGTAGAAGAGGCTAAAATTCCTTTTAGTGGATACGTAAAAACTTCTGACTTTATAAAAAGTATGGAAGTTCATTATGAAGAAGTAATAGCAGAAAACTTAGAGTCTTTTCAAGAAGTAGATGTAGCTAGTATTGAGGTAGATGACTTTATAATTATTACACCAGAAGAAAAAATAGAGCAACCAGTACAAGAAGAAACTCCAA
>JAJYTI010000134.1 GCA_021793135.1 Bacteroidota bacterium | reverse complement strand
TTCCGATCTCTTGCAATTCTCCATCACCACATAGCGTGTATACTAAATAGGAGTCTTTATTAAGTTTCTTTGCTTGTGCAGCTCCAATTGCTACAGATAATCCTTGTCCTAGAGACCCAGAGGCTACTCGTACTCCAGGTAAATTGTCATGCGTGGTAGGGTGTCCTTGTAATCTAGAATTGATTAAACGGAAAGTTCTTAACTCCTTTACAGGAAAATATCCTGAACGAGCTAAGGTACTGTAAAAAACAGGTGAGATATGTCCATTAGACAAGAAGAACAAATCTTCTTCTTTCCCATCCATGGTAAAAGGTTGCTTGGTGCGCAATACATCTTGATAAAGTGTTACAAAAAATTCTGCACAGCCTAAAGAACCTCCAGGGTGTCCAGAATTTACAGAGTGTACCTGGCGAAGAATATCTCTTCTTACTTGCGTTACAAGTTCTTCTAAATGCGTTGTGTTTGCCATATTTTGCGTAGGTATATAATTTCGTTGTCCAAAAATACAGCTTTTATATAAGTGTTACAAAGTAGATCGATGCGATTTTTCATAGATTTAAATTGCTACTTTTATCCAAAATCCAATCTCTATTTGATAGGTAAACGGATAAACCTTGTATCTTTGCATTTGCTTTAAAATTAAGGTATGAAATTTGAATTAAAGGCCACAGACATAGCAAGTCGTGCAAGAGCAGGAACTATCACTTTAGATCATGGACCAATAGAGACTCCTATTTTTATGCCAGTAGGGACATTAGGGACTGTAAAAGGAGTACATCAACGTGAATTAAAGGAAGAGATAAATCCAGATATTATTCTAGGAAACACGTATCATTTATATATGCGACCACAAATGGATATTATAGAAAAAGCCGGTGGATTGCATAAATTTATGAATTGGGACAGAAATATCTTGACCGATAGTGGTGGTTTTCAAGTATATTCACTTTCCAATACCAGAAAGATAAAAGAAGAAGGAGTACATTTTCAATCTCATATTGATGGCAGTAGACATTTATTTACGCCCGAGAATGTTATGGATACGCAGCGTACAATAGGAGCAGATATTATAATGGCTTTTGATGAATGTACGCCATATCCTTGTGAGTATGATTATGCTCGTAGCTCGATGCATAGAACACATAGATGGCTGGATAGGTGTATAGCAAGATTTGAAGAAACAGATAATAAATATGGCCACAATCAAACGCTATTTCCAATAGTTCAAGGAAGTACTTTTAAAGACCTTCGTCAGCAATCTGCAGAATATATTGCAAGTAAGAATGCTTTTGGAAATGCAATTGGAGGACTTTCTGTAGGAGAACCAACAGAAATGATGTATGAAATGACCGAAGTAGTAACCGGAATACTTCCAGAAGATAAACCTAGATATTTAATGGGAGTAGGAACACCAATAAATATATTAGAAAACATCGCTTTAGGTGTAGATATGTTTGATTGCGTTATGCCAACACGAAACGGTAGAAACGGAATGTTATTTACAGCAAACGGTACCATTAATATTAAAAACAGAAAATGGGCCGATGATTTTTCTGCTATAGACGAAGCTGGATATACATGGGTAGATACTGAGTATAGTAAAGCATATTTGCGACATCTCTTTTCTGTAAATGAACTTTTAGCAAGACAAATAGCTTCAATTCATAATTTAGGTTTCTATCTTTGGTTGGTTAGAGAGGCAAGAAATCGTATTTTAGCAGGAGACTTTACGCAATGGAAAAACAAAATGGTGAAACAAATGGATAACAGACTGTAAGATGTTAAGCATTCTAGATAAATACATATTAAAACGTTACATAGGTACTTTTGTATTGCTATTACTTCTGTTTATTCCTATTGGGATTACAGTAAATTTAGCAGAGAAAATCGATAAGATTTTAGACAACAAAGTGCCGTTTGTAGAGGTAGCAATATATTATCTAAACTTTACAATCTATTTTGCCAATCTGTTGTTTCCACTTTTCCTGTTTTTATCCATTATCTGGTTTACATCTAAGTTAGCAAATAATACAGAGATTATTGCATTCTTAAGTAGTGGTGTCTCTTTCTCAAGATTTTTAAGACCGTATATCATTGGCGCAACTATAGTTTGTGGAGTGGCTTTGATATTAGGTATGTATTTAGCGCCAGAAGCGAGTAAAGGATTTAATGAGTTTAAATTCGAATATCTTAAGTCGGGAAGTAAAGATAGAAATCAAACCAATGTATATAGTCAGTTAAATGAAAATGACTATATATATGTGAGCTATTTTAATGCTCGAAATAATACAGGGAATGATTTTAGTTTAGAACATTTTAATGGTAATGAATTAGAATATAAGATAAACGCATCTCGTATTGTCTATAATCCCGATAGTACATATACGCTGTATAACTATGAGAAAAGGACAATAGGGGAGTATGGCGATATTATCGATAAACAATATCGAGTAGATACACTTTTAAATTTTACAATAGATGAACTTACTCCAGTAGAATATATAGCCGAAACATTGAACTATAGCGAGCTTAATGAGTTTATAAAAAGAGAACAACTACGTGGTTCATCACATATTAATAAATATAAAGTTGTTAGATATAAACGCTGGAGCCTACCAGTTTCTGCTTATATTCTTACTATTATAGCAGTATCAGTCTCTTCTATAAAAAGACGAGGTGGAATGGGAATGAACCTAGTAATAGGTATAAGTATTGGAATGATTTTCATTTTCTTTGATAAGATATTTGGTACCATGGCAGAGAAGAGTAGTTTCTCTCCTTTTCTAGCAAGTTGGTTCCCAAATATTGTTTTTACAGTTCTTGCCATTTATCTTTTAAGAAATGCTAAACGATAAAATTCGTAATTATCTCCATTTACATCTCATTGTATTTATTTGGGGATTTACTGCAATATTAGGTGCGCTCATTACATTAGGGGCAGAAAAATTAGTATGGTACAGGATGTCCATGGCACTTATACTTATGTTTATATATGTTAGAGTAGTCAAGAAAGAAAAGCTTATTTTTCCCCCTAAAGTGTTAGCAAAATTTCTATTAGGAGGGTTTTTAATCTCCTCTCATTGGCTTGCTTTTTTTCTAGCCATTAAGGTATCGAATGTATCAGTTACCTTAGCCACTATATCTACAGGAGCATTTTTTGCTTCGGTTTTAGAACCACTTTTTTATAGAAGACGAATTGTGCTTTATGAATTGTTATTTGGAATAATGGTAATCATTGGCCTATATACTATATTTAAAGTAGAGACACAGTATACCCTAGGAATTTTATTGAGTTTACTAGCAGCTTTATTAAGTGCTTTATTCTCTATTTTGAATGGAAAATTAGTGCAGAAACACAAAGCATCGGTAATTTCCTTATACGAAATAGGATTCGGAGTGTTGTGTTTAACAGTTTATATTGCATTTACAAAGGGATTTGATGCTTCCTTTTTTAATGTATCTAGTGCAGATTGGGGATACTTATTATTGTTAGCCTCCGTGTGTACGGCATATGCGTTTATAGCTTCAGTCCATGTTATGAGATGGATAAGCCCTTATTCGGTGATGCTTACTATAAACCTCGAACCAGTTTATGGTATTCTAATGGCATTACTTATCTTCGGCGAAGAAGAAAGTATGAGTCCTAACTTTTATTACGGAGCCTTAATAATCTTGGTGACAGTAATATTAAATGGAATTATAAAAACACGTATAGAAAGAAAGCGTAAGAGATTATATACTACATAAAAACAAAAACTATATATTTGTATTCTCAGCAGAGAATCGAATTGATACAAAATATTATGGAATATTTAGATTTTGAGTTGCCGATTAAGGAACTACAAGAACAGTATAATAAAGCATGTAGAATTGGAGAAGAGAGTGATGTCGATGTTTCGAATACATGTAAACAAATAGAAAAGAAGCTTAAAGAGATAAAGAAAGAAATATACGATAATCTTACTCCTTGGCAACGTGTGCAATTATCACGACACCCAAATAGACCGTATACTCTAGACTACATTAACGCCTTATGTGGAGATACATTTGTAGAACTACACGGCGATAGAAACTTTAAAGACGATAAAGCAATGGTTGGTGGACTAGGTAAAATAGGAGACCAATCGTTTATGTTTATCGGCCAACAAAAAGGACACAATACAAAGACTAGACAGTATCGTAACTTTGGAATGGCAAATCCAGAGGGCTATAGAAAAGCACTTCGCCTTATGAAAATGGCAGAGAAGTTTAACGTTCCTGTAGTGACTTTTGTAGATACACCAGGTGCATACCCTGGATTAGAAGCAGAAGAACGTGGACAAGGAGAAGCTATTGCACGAAATATTCTAGAAATGACACGCCTTAAAGTGCCAATCATCGTAGTTATTATAGGAGAAGGCGCATCTGGAGGTGCATTAGGAATTGGAGTAGGCGATAAAGTGCTAATGTTAGAAAACACTTGGTATTCTGTAATCTCACCAGAAAGTTGTTCGTCTATATTATGGCGCAGTTGGGAGCATAAAGAAAAAGCTGCCGAAGCTTTAAAACTAACAGCAGAAGATATGAAAGGTCAAAAGCTGATAGATAAAATAGTTAAAGAGCCATTGGGCGGTGCACATAGCGATAAGTACACTACATTCAAAACGGTAGAGAAAGAGATTGTTAAAGTGTATAATGAGTTAAAAGAATTAACTCCTGAGAAATTAGTAGAAAAGCGAATGAATAAATACCTAAAGATGGGAGTCTTTAATGGGTAATTAGCAGATTCTAATTAAATAATATTTAAAAATCCGAAGAACTTTAGCTTCGGATTTTTTTTCCCAATTAACAAATATTCAAATCATATTTGCCGAAGTTTTTACGTGATTATGATTATATTAATAGCATATATTTAGTCAATAAATAAGTACAACTAATCTTATGGAAAAAGCGCAATCCAAACCAGATTTTGCCAAGAAAACTTCTCCTGTAATCTCTTTGGAGAGAGGAAAACTCCCACCACAAGCAGTAAACCTTGAGGAAGTTGTTCTGGGCGCTATGATGATTGATAAAAAAGGTGTAGATGAGGTTATAGATATATTACATCCAGATGCTTTCTACAATAGAAAGCACCAAGTGATCTATGAGGCTATTTATCAGTTATTTGAAGCCGGTGAACCTGTTGATTTACTTACAGTTGCAAATAGACTTAGACAAAATAAAAAATTAGAAATTGCAGGAGGAGAGTTCTATTTAGTACAACTTACTCAAAAAGTATCTTCGTCTGCTCACATTGAATTTCACGCTCGTATAGTACTCCAAAAATATATTCAGCGTAGTCTTATCAAAATCTCTTCCGAGATTATTGAAGATTCATACGATGAGACCATAGACGTTTTTGATTTGTTAGATACGGCCGAGAGTAAATTATACGACGTTTCTCAAGGAAACTTAAAGAGTTCTATAGAGACTGCGCAAGATTTGGTTATTCAGGCCAAAAAGAATATCGAGGAGATAGCAAATAAGGAAGGTCTTTCGGGAATTCCATCTGGTTTCACCAAATTAGATGAACTTACATCGGGTTGGCAGCCTAGTGATTTGATTATTATTGCAGCAAGACCAGGTATGGGTAAAACTGCTCTTACTTTATCTATGGCACGTAACATGGCTATAGATCATCAAACACCAGTTGCATTTTTCTCCTTAGAGATGTCTTCCGTTCAACTTATTACTCGACTTATTTCTTCCGAAACAGGTCTGAGTTCAGAAACATTACGTACGGGAAACCTAGAGAAACACGAATGGGAGCAACTTAACGTAAAAGTAAAAGATCTTGAAGCTGCACCATTATTCATTGACGATACACCTTCATTATCTATTTTTGATTTGCGAGCAAAGGCTAGACGTTTGGCTTCACAATATGGTATTAAAGTAATTATGATAGACTATTTGAGATCGG
>JAJYTI010000133.1 GCA_021793135.1 Bacteroidota bacterium | reverse complement strand
TTGCGATTATAATGCTATGTTTATGTATTTTAGCATACTAAATTTATCTTAAATTAGTTAAATACAGTAATGAATAAGAGGCTACTTTATATTGTTTTTACTTGTTTATTTATATCGAGTAATTCGTGGGCACAATTGCGGAAGAGTTTTACCACAAACTGGGAGGTTCAACTAACACAAGAGGCAACAACGACAAAATCTTCTTTTGCAAACCAACGACAATCTTTATCTCATAAGTCTACTCCACAAAAAGATATAAGACCTTCTGCATTTCATAGAATAGATCGTCAAACTATCTCGATTGAGGAAACTTGGTTGGATCAAAACATAGCGGAACCAAACTCTGCAAGAATGGAGAATGTTCGTTACGAATCATTAACCCAAGAAGAACTTAATAAACTAAACAAAGAAGCTGTTCCAACAGAACTCACTTACTCAATTGAGACTTCGAGAGGAAGAGATAGACTATACACCACATTCACATATAGCCCAGTGATTCAAAGAAATGGTAGTTATAGTAAAGTGACTTCTTTTGACTTAACTTATTCATATGCTAATTCTAATTATAACTATTCTACATCTAATTATGATAATGAAGTTAATTCCATCTTCGCCAGTGGCAATTGGTATAAATTCGAAGTAGACAAATCTGGAATATATAAAATAAGTGGAGACTTTTTATCACAATTAGGAATAGATCTACAATCTATAGACCCTAGTAGAATAAAAATATATGGACATGGAGGAGACGCATTGCCATTAGCCAACAATGCTAATTCACCTATTGATCCACCACAAATTGCATTAAAAGTTTCTAGTAGCGGAAATAGCTTTGGTAGTGAGGATTACATATTATTTTATGCAGAGGGCAACCGCACTTACAATAAAGAGAATGACAGTCATATTAATCCGTATAGTGATCACAGTTATTATTATATTACAGTAGATGGCGAACCTGGATTACGCATTCAAGAGTTGCAAGAACCCACAGGAAATCCAACAGAGATTATTACACAATATCAAAGTGCACAATTTCATGAAAAAGACGAACACTCTCCTGCAAAAGTAGGAAGACGTTGGTTTGGGGACAGATTTGATATTCAAAACGAACAAACCTTCAATTTTCAATTTCCAGATATTGTTATAGGAAGTGAATATCAAATTACAGTAAAAACAGGAGCTGTGTCGACCTCAACAACTTCCATGACACTAAACTATAATAGTGAGAGCACAGAGATGCTTAACTACTCTCCTATCAATGACCCTGTATTCCTTATTACTCGTGATGCGGCAAAAACTCTAACAGCAAATGGCAGCAACATTTCTATTCAAATGCGATATAACAATAATGGGAACCCTTCTAGTGTAGCCTATTTAGATTATATAAGAGTAGAAGCTACAGAACATTTAAAAGGAAAAAACGAACAGTTTATTTTTAAAAATAAAGATGTTGAAAACATGCTTGGCATTGGAGAATACCAAATGAGTAATGCACAAAACATTAGTGAGATTTGGGACATCACCAATTGGCAAAATATACAAAGTAAAACCAATAACTCTTCTAATACATTCAATTGGAAAACAAACTTAGGTGAAGAGCGCATCTATGTTGCTGTAAACCCAAATGATTATTACGAACCAATATTACTTGATAATTCTAATGTAAGGAATCAAAATATTAAAGGAACTATTTTACGTGATGCGCAAGGAAACTTTAAAGATGTAGATTATTTAATCATTACCTCTCCAGAACTAGAGCAAGCAGCAATTCGCTTAGCAAATCATCATATATCGCAAAATCATTTAAATGTAAAAGTAGTAACTACAGATAAAATCTATCAAGAATTTAGTTCAGGAAAACAAGACATTTCTGCAATTAGAAACCTTGTTCGATACATCTATTCCAATGCTTCTTCACAAGAAAACAGGTTAAAATATCTTGCTTTATTAGGAGATACATCTGTAGACTATAAAGACAGATGGGAAGACAACAATAATATAATTCCTACTTTCCACACTTTGGAAAGTACTAGTAATTATAGCTCATATATGTCGGATGACTTTTTTGGGATGATGGATTTAAATGAAGGAGAAATGGCAGCAAGTGATAAATTAGATATCGCTATAGGAAGAATAATAGCCGACGACATAAACCTAGCTAACGCTATGGTAGATAAAGCAATCAATTACCAGAAGGAAGTTTCTTACGGAAGTTGGAGAAACAATATAATAGCTATCTCCGATGATGTGGACAAAACTTATGAGTTTCAAGACATCCAAAACACATTGAATAGTTTAAGTGACGACATTGCTACTCAAAAACCATCGTTAAATGTAAAAAAGATTCTTGCAGACTCCTATGTCCAACAAACTTCTGCTGGAGGAAACAGATATCCTGATGTAAATAAAGCCATAACGGAAGCTATAGAAGTGGGTGGACTTGTAGTAAACTATTTTGGGCACGGTGGTGAAGATGGTTTAGCACACGAATTCATATACACACAAAGTGATGCGAAAAACCTCAACAATACAAATCGATATCCATTATTTGTAACTGTAACTTGTGAATTCACAAAGTTCGATTATCCACAAAGAATCACTGCAGGAGAACTTACTTACTGGAACAAAACTGGTGGTGCAGTAGGATTAATTACCACTACAAGAGCAATTGGAGTAAGCTTGGGAGTTGAATATAACTTAATAATGACACCAGAATTATTAGGCTACGATACTTATGATATTCAAACTCCAGCTGAAGCACTTAGAAAAACTAAAAATGCGATTGGCGATAGACTGCGTCGAGTTGTATTTTACATTGGTGATCCTGCAATGCATTTAGCACAGCCTAAACCTGCAATCAAACTAACAGAAATCAACGAAAATCCAATAAATCAAGCTAATAACAATCCCATCGAGGCATTAGGTAAAATTAAATTATCTGGAATTGTTACCGATGAGAATGGTAACCAACTTACAGGTTATAATGGGATAGTAGAAACAAAAGTCTTTGACAAAGAAATCGAAAGACGAACGCTAGGTAATGACGGAACTACAAATAATAATGGGGAGTTATTAATTTTGGATTTTACTACCCTTGGTGAAATTATCTTTAATGGCCAAGCTACAGTAAATAACGGGACATTTGATATAGAATTTATTGCACCTAGAGATATTAGATCAGAGCTAGGAAACGGAAGAGTTAGCTTCTATTCTAAAGAAAATGGAGTTCTCGAAGATCGCTCGGGATATAATAACGACATTATTGTCGGTGGCATCAATGAAAATGCTGCCGATGATAAAGAAGGTCCAGAAATACAATTATATTTTAATGACGAGACCTTTGTATCCGGCTCTACAACAAATAGCTCACCCACTCTAATTGCCAAACTAGAAGACGAAAGTGGAATAAACACATCGAGCGGAATAGGACACGATATTCTTGCCTATCTAAATGGAGACGAATCCAACCCGATAAAGCTTAATGAATATTATCAATCTGAAGTAGATGATTATACTAAAGGTACTTTACAATATCAATTAAAAGATTTAGAAGAAGGTGTACATACTCTAAAACTTAAAGCATGGGATGTATATAACAACTCTTCTACTTCGGAGATCGATTTTGTTGTTGCTGCGAATGATGAATTAGAAATAAGTCGCATATTAAACTACCCTAACCCTTTTATTAACTATACAGAATTCTGGTTTGAACACAACCGGCCTTTCGAACCATTAGAAGTACAAGTACAGGTTTTAACGGTTAGTGGCAAAATAGTTTGGTCTACCAATCAAATCATTACTACAGATGGCTTCCATTCTAGAGATATTACATGGGATGGTCGCGATGATTTTGGAGATAGAATAGGAAAAGGTGTCTACATATATAAGATTTCCGTTAAATCTACGTTAACTAACCAGAGGACGGAAAAATTTGAGAAACTCGTTATCCTTAGATAAATAAAATTATATTTGCTAAAATTATTATTACTATGAAGAAATACTTTGTATTGACACTACTTGCCATGGCAGGAATCAAAACTATGGCTCAAGAACGAGCTATAACTACGGCAGTTCCATTCCTATCTATCGCAGCAGACCCAAGATCTGCAGCTATGGGAGATATGGGAGTAGTTACTTCACCAGATGCTTATGCACAACAATGGAACCCAGCTAAACTCGCTTTTTCTGAGGCTAAGCAAGGTGTGGGATTAACTTACACACCATACCTAAGCAAATTGGTTAACGACATTTTTTTAGGAAACATTACGTATTATAATAGATTAAACGAAAGAAGTGCTCTAGGAGCTAGTTTCCGTTACTTTAGTAATGGAGAGATTGAATTACGTGAGTCTTTCGATAGTCCAGCTTATACTGTAAAGCCAAATGAGCTTGCATTTGATATATCTTACTCACTTCGTTTAAGTGAAGAATTTTCAATGGCAGTTGCTGGACGTTATATTCGATCTGACTTAAAGCTTCAATCAGGTTTTGACGATGCTTCTTCGGCAAACTCTATTGCAGTAGATATTGCTGGTTTCTATATGAGTCCAATCCAAACACATGAGAAATTTGATGGTCGTTGGAGACTTGGTTTCAACATCTCGAATTTAGGACCAAAAATGAAATATGACGACAGAACCGATGGTGCTTTCTTACCAACTAACTTAGCTGTTGGAGCAGGATACGACTTTATCTTAGATGCACACAACAAAGTAGCAGTATCTGCTGAGTTTAATAAACTGTTAGTTCCTACTCCACCAGAATTAAAAGAAGGAGAAATTGATGAAAACCGTCAAAAAATAGCAGACTATAACGATATAGGATGGGTTTCTGGAGTATTTAAAGCATTCGGTAGCAAGCCTGATGGATTTAGTGAAACACTAAAAGAAATTACTTGGGCACTTGGAGCAGAATATTGGTATGAAGATGTTTTTGCACTTCGCGCAGGATACTTCCATGAAAGTGAAGAAAAAGGAGCTAGAGAATTCTTTTCTTTAGGAGCAGGATTCAGATATACCACCATTAACTTAGATATGTCTTATTTGTTTGCTACTTCTAACACAAACAACCCATTAGAAGGAACTTTACGTTTTGGTCTTACTTTTAATATAGGAGACGGAACATATAACGAAGGCTACTAGAATACAATTAACTCATAAAGAGTAAATAGTGATGTAAAATAAGCTTATGTATCTTTTTTAGGAGATACAAAATACAAGTGTTATTTTTACATCACTATTTTTTTATACCTATGAAGAAAACATATCAATTTAATTTCATACAGTACGATGACTTAAGTCATGCACCACAAGACATTCAAGACTTAATGCAATTAGCAAAAGAAGCAAGAGAAGATGCCTATGCACCTTATTCTAACTTTCTTGTTGGTGCTGCGCTTAGAGATAGCGAAGGAAATGTTTACACTGGTAATAATCAAGAAAACGCTGCTTATCCTTCGGGACTTTGTGCCGAACGTGTTGCAATCTATCATGCTGCAGCAATCAATCCAAATGCAATTTTCACCGATTTGGCAGTGACTGTTCGCTCGCCAAATAAAAAAATTGACTATCCTACATCGCCTTGTGGCGCTTGCAGACAATCGCTAGTAGAGTATGAATCGCGTCAAAAAAGTGGTATTCGCATACATTTTATGGGAGAAACTGGACCTTTGGTAGAAGTCTCTTCTATAAAAGATTTACTACCATTCTTATTCGATAGCAGCTCCTTATTATAATGTTACAACCGAGAATACAAACTGGAAGATTAGAATGCGGTACCGACGAAGCTGGACGCGGCTGTTTAGCTGGTCCAGTAACGGCTGCCGCCATAATATTACCAGAAGACTTTAAACACCCATTGCTAAAAGACTCTAAAGCACTTACAGCAAAACAGCGATTGACTATAGAGCCTATCTTAAAAGAGGCTGCCTTAAGTTATGCAGTAGTCCAT
>JAJYTI010000132.1 GCA_021793135.1 Bacteroidota bacterium | reverse complement strand
AGACAGTGAGGTAAAATGGAATTTCCAAAAATACTTAATTGATGAAGATGGTCAATTATTAGAAGTATTTGAATCAGCTGTAAAACCGATGGATAAAGAGATTATGAGCTATCTTTAAAAATTATTTCTCTTTCATAAAGGAATCCACAAAAGTACAATAAAATGTTATATCGTATTTTTTCAAATTTACGATGTAACATTTTTTTCTTTAAGACTACTAATTAAGTACAAAAAGCTACTCAACTTTTGCGCAGAGAACAAGAACATAGTTTTGTAAAGAAACTGGAAAAGCATCAGAACATTGTCCATAAGATATGTACGTTTTATACGAACAATCCCGACGATCATAATGATTTGTTCCAGGAGATAACTATTCAGTTATGGAAAGCTTACCCTTCTTTTAGAGGAGACGCTAAATTTAGTACATGGATGTATCGGGTAGCCTTAAACACTGCGATTACATTATATAGAAAATCCAAACGAAGTATTAAAGCACAAGACTACGAGAAAGTAAGTTTTAAAATCGAATATCAAGATTACGATCCTACTGCCGATAAACAAATCAAACTTATGTATGAAGCAGTAAAACAGCTAAATGACATTGATAAAGCTTTGGTTTTCTTATATCTAGAGGACAAAACTTATGAAGAAATAGCAGATACATTAGGTATTAGTAATGTGAATGCTAGAGTGCGAATGAGTAGAATAAAAGACAAGCTAAAACGGATTCTGAATCCTTAATCATATTATGAACGAATTAGATTTATTAAAAAAACACTGGCAAAGTTCTGAACAAAATTTGCCTAAGTATTCGTACGACGAGCTTTATAAGATGATACTAAAAAAATCATCAAGCATCGTTAAATGGATTCTTATTATAAGTATTATAGAGTTTGCAATCTGGGGTGGATTGTATTTTCTAGTACCTGAAAGTTCAATGGAGTTTAATGAAGAAATGGGTTTAAAAACACCATTGCTATTCAGTAGTATAATAACATTAATTGTATTTATTACATTCATTGGTATTTTTTATAAAAACTACACTTCTATAAAAATCACAGACTCTGTAAAGCAACTAATGGAGCGTATCTTAAGAACAAGACGTACGGTATATTTCTTTATCATATGGAACATTGCCACAACAACAATAGGTTTCCTATGGTCGGGGTACTATTTTAGTCAACATCGTGAGAAGTTACTTGATATTTTAGCAGCTCAAAATCCGTCTTCAGTCTTAGAACATCCAGACATGTTTATGACGTACTTTATAGTAATGTTCTTATTCACTGCGACAATTATTATTGCACTCATGTTATTACTTTATCGCATTGTATACATCCGATTACTTAAACGATTAAAGAACAATTACAAACAGCTTAAAGAAATAGAAAACAACGCTAAGAATTAGGTTTCACTTTTTTCTATATGGCATTCCCTTTCGAGACAGGCTTTTGGCTATATCTTTTTTGTTAGTCCTATGTAAACAAAAAAGGATGCCGCCGCAATCCTTAATGCAAAACAAAAGCTAGAAGCAACGATTATGCTTCTAGCTTTTGTTTTATCTGTATAATAAAAGTTACTTAGTTAATTCAACTTTACACGTTTTATCTTAGCTCCTAAAGCTTGTAGACGTGTATCGATATTCTCATAACCTCTATCTATCTGTTCTATATTATGAATAGTACTTGTACCTGTCGCCGAAAGTGCAGCAATCAATAGAGAAACCCCAGCACGAATATCTGGAGAAACCATAGTAGTTGCTTTTAGTGAAGATTTAAAATCATGACCTATTACCGTAGCTCTATGTGGATCGCATAAAATAATTTTAGCTCCCATATCTATTAATTTATCTACAAAGAATAATCTACTTTCAAACATTCTTTGATGTACTAGCACACTACCTTTAGCTTGCGTACTGATAACTAGAATAATACTTAATAAATCTGGAGTAAATCCAGGCCATGGAGCATCAGAAATTGTGAGTATAGATCCGTCTATATACTCTTGAATCTCATAGCTTTCTTGCTCTGGAATAAAAATATCATCTCCTCTACGCTCTAACTTAATACCTAGTTTTTTAAATATTTCAGGTATCATTCCTAAGTTATCCCAGCTCACATCTTTTATAGTAATCTCACTACGTGTCATAGCTGCCATTCCTATCCAACTCCCAATTTCTATCATATCTGGAAGTATGCGATGCTCACATCCGTGTAAACTACTTACTCCTTCTATAGTCAATAAATTAGATCCTACGCCGGTAATTTTAGCTCCCATACTATTCAGCATTTTACATAATTGCTGAATATACGGTTCACAAGCCGCATTATATATTGTTGTAGATCCTTTGGCTAATACTGCTGCCATAATAATATTGGCAGTACCAGTAACCGATGCTTGATCCAACAACATGTAGGTTCCTTTTAAACCATCTGGAGCATTTACTTGATAAAAGTGTTCTTTTTTCTGATATTTAAACTCCGCACCCAATTTTATGAATCCTTCAAAATGGGTATCTATTCGACGTCTACCTATTTTATCACCGCCTGGTCTAGGAATGTAACCTTTTCCAAATCTGGCAAGTAACGGTCCAACAATCATTATAGAACCTCTAATACTAGCCCCATCTTGTTTAAACTGCTCGCTATGTAAATAATCTAAGTTTAGATCTTTTGCAACAAAAGAAAATTTCCCTTTTGCCAATTTTTCCACTTCTACTCCTAAACTCTGCAGTATTTCTATTTGTCTGTTTACATCTCGAATATCGGGAACATTGTCTATAATGACCTTTTCCTCTGTTAGTAAAACCGCACAAAGAACCTGCAAGGCTTCATTTTTAGCTCCTTGTGGAGTAATAGAACCATTTAATTTATGACCGCCTTCTATTTGAAATACTTCCATATATATTAATTGTGTCTTTTTCTTCCTCTTGTAGAACGATTATTTCGTTTGGTATGCTTTCTACGTTTATTATTTACTAAGTCTTGTGCCTTACTTAAATCCTCATCTGTTTCGTTTAGATTTATTTCGCCATCAGAAAGTTCATATAAGTGATTGAATATCACTTCATCTTTCACAGTATCCTTATTCCAATTTAAATAGCATTTTTTCATATGATTTGCTATAGTTAGAATAAGTGCTTCCTTCTTTTCGCCATCCTCCCACTCTACTGCTTCATCTATCATTCTTTTTATGTTATTTCCATAAAAGCGATATTTCGGATGATTTTGTGGGTATTCTAGAGGCTCAGGCGATTTATAAACATCTTCTTTGGAAGGCATTGGAAAAGGAGTATCAATTTCCAATTTAAAATCAGACATGATATACAACTGATCCCATAATTTATGTTGAAAATCTGGTACATCGCGCAAATGCGGATTCAGATTTCCCATAACAGCTATAATACTTTCTGCATTCTTCAATCGTTTTTCTGGATCTTCTATCTCTACGGTTTGCTCAATCATTTTCTGAATATGGCGACCGTATTCTGGAATTGCTAAATGGCTTCTGTCTGTGTTGTATTCTAAATTGTCTACAAGTAAGTCTAACGTCAAAATATATTTTATATGTGTAATTAAATAGGAAAGTCAATGAATAATAATAACTCTAAAGTTTACATAATCATTGTTGTTTGTTGCAAAATAAACATTTTTTACAAGGACAGCAAGCCTTCAACCACAGAAACTTGTTGGTATTTTTTAATAACCGCATCTGCAGAAGGCATTGTAGCTTCGATAGATATGCTTGTGTATTGTCCTTTAGTAGAAGATTTGGTTTTGGATTTTGCACCTGGTGTATCCTCAAAGAAACCTAATATTTGTTGAATTTTGCTTTTATCGGTCGGAACAATAAATTTAAATAGGTATGGCGCAGGCCAATTGGTGTATTCTTCTAATTGTTTTTGTAACTTTTCGTAGAAATCTTTGGTTTTATCATCCATGTTTGAAAACATAACTTGTTTGTAAAGAATACAAATATACACTTTCAGTATCAATTTATATTTACGAACTTTGCAAAAACTCATTTTTAGATATAAAATTCGTGAAAACAAAGCGCATTGTAATCAGTGGTGGCCCTGGATCAGGAAAAACTACAATCATAGAAGAGCTTAAAAGCATGGGCTATGATATTGTTCCAGAAATATCAAGACAAGTAACTTTAGAAGCAAAAAAACAAGGAATCGATCAACTTTTCCTTACCGAGCCTTTGCTATTTAGCAAAAAATTATTGGAAGGTAGGATTGAACAATTTAAAGTTGCTGAGGATTGTCAAAGCAACATGCTCTTTTACGACCGTGGAATTCCAGATGTAAGTGCTTATATGGATTATATGGGAACGGACTATCCACAACATTTTCACGATGCTTGCACCGATCATTCATACGACATTGTTTTCTTGCTTCCTCCTTGGGAAAGTATATATATACAAGACAATGAACGATATGAATCGTATGAACAGGCAAAATTAATATATGAGTTTTTATATCGAAAATATGCCAATCTAGGATACAACATCTATAACGTACCAGAAGGCACATCTAGAGAAAGAGCAAATTACATTTTAGATACATTAAAAATTTAAATTTGGAAACAGCCCGAAGCATATTATCGAAACATTGGGGTTATGCTTCATTTAGAAAGGGGCAAGAACAAGCTATCTCTAGTATACTAAAAGGTAAAGATACCATTGTACTCTTACCTACAGGAGGGGGTAAATCTGTATGCTTTCAAGTTCCTGCACTTGTAAAGTCTGGTATTTGTATTGTTATTTCGCCATTAATTGCTTTAATGGAAGATCAAGTACAAGCTTTAAACAACAAAGGCATTAAAGCTATGCATTTAGGAGGTAATTTACCATTAAACGAACTCCGTCGGAAATTAGATAATGCTTTATATGGGAGCTTTAAATTTTTATATCTTTCTCCAGAAAGGTTACAAAACGAATTTGTACAAGAAACCATAAAATCATTGGAAACATCCTTAATTGCTATAGATGAGGCACATTGTATTTCACAATGGGGTAATGATTTTAGACCAGCATATAGAGCCATTCCCATAATTCGATCACTTACAGATCAGCAAGTGCCTTTTATGGCATTAACGGCAACTGCTACACCAAAAGTAGTAACCGACATTTCCGACTTGTTAGAATTGGACAACCCTACATTAGTACAGAGTTCCTTTTATCGTGCTAATTTATCTTATGAAACATATGCTGTATCCGATAAACTAAAAGCAGTAGAACACATTCTTCAAACCAATCCTGGTCCGGCTATTTTGTATGTTCGAAGTAGAAAAGGAACAGCCATGTATAGTATGCACTTAAATAGCTTGGGGATAAAAAGTACGTTTTTCCATGGTGGATTAAATACGGAAGAAAAAAATGAACGATTACATAGTTGGCTAAATGAAGAAACTTCTGTTATAGTAGCTACAAACGCATTCGGGATGGGAATTGATAAATCGAATGTTAGAAATGTAATTCATGTTCAAATTCCAGAAAGTATAGAAAGTTATTTTCAAGAAGCAGGAAGAGCCGGAAGAGATGGACAAGCTTCTAGAAGCGTTCTACTTTATGATAATTACGACCCTACACAAACATTACAGCAATATACTAGAAACTTAGCTTCTTTGACTTTTTTGAAAATCGTGTACAAGAAACTCAATACTTTTTTTCAAGTTAGTTATGGTGAGGGCGATCTAACCACACATGATTTTAGTTTCTCTGAATTTTGCGAACGATATGATTTACCATTAACCAAGACTCATAATGCTCTAAAAACATTAGATAGAATTGGTGTAATTCAGTTAAACCATATTTATGGCAGAAAATGCATTGTACAGTTCTTAGTTCCTTCTCATGTATTATTAGATTATTTTGATCGTGATAGAGAGCTAGAACTTATCGGACAAAATATTCTTCGACTTTATGGTGGAATATTTGAAGTACCAACTAG
>JAJYTI010000131.1 GCA_021793135.1 Bacteroidota bacterium | reverse complement strand
TATTCTAGCACTTATTGTAATCTTAGGTAGGTTGCCATGGGCACAATGGTTATAAAAGATTAATAGTAGTAATATACAAAAAGCCAGCTCTAAGAGCTGGCTTTTTTAATAAAATAAAAGATTGCTGTAATTTTATTTTTCTTTAATTAGATATATATAAACTGGGAAGTGGTCACTATATCCACCTGTCCATCCTTCATTAGAGTAACTTCTATATGGATATCCTTTAAATCTTCCTTGAGGAGTAGCTAAATATGGTTTGTTGAAAACGCCAGCTTGGTAAAAACGAATAGAAGAGTAATCTTTATCTACTAAGTTTTTAGAAACCATAATTTGATCGAATAAGTTCCAGCTGTCACGCCAAGCTAAAGATCCAACACCTCTATTGAACATAGCTTCCATAGGGTTGTACATATCGCTTTCTCCTAAATTATCTTTAGATTCTTTGGTAACCAAACCTTCTTTAACACTTGGGCTTACTGGGTCGTCATTAAAGTCCCCCATGTTGATTATTTTGGCATTCGGATCTATAGAAAGAAGAGAATCCACTATCTGGCGGTTCATTTCTCCAGCCTTAATTCGGTTAGGTAAACTTCTCGCTTCTCCGCCACTTCTAGAAGGCCAGTGATGAACGATAAAGTGTATTTTCTCTCCGTCCAATAAACCGCTAACTACTAATTGGTCTCTAGTATGTAGCTTTCTGGAGGAATCACGTGCATCAAATATTTTTAATCGATGCGATACAGAGTTGGTAACCGTAAAAGCATTTTTTTTGTAAAGTAAGCCTACGTCTATACCACGTAAATCTGGCGAATCATAATGTACAATGCTGTATTCGGAATCTTTTAATGCATCTTGATTTACTAAATCATTAAGTACGTTGTAGTTTTCAATTTCTGCAAGTCCAACAATGGTAGGAGTTGTACCAGTAAAATCGCTGCCGATATCTGCAATTACTTTTGCTAAGTTTTTTTGTTTTAACTTGTAAACTTCTTCGGTATAGAATTTTTCTCCTCTAGGAGTACGATCGTGAAAAACTGTATTTGGGTCATCTTCCAAATCAAACAAATTTTCTACGTTATAAAATGCAACAGTGTGTGCTTTATACTCCTTTTTTGATGATGATATACTTTTATCTGCATGAGAAGTGTTTGTAGTAGAACAACTAGCTAGCATCGCAGCAGCTAAAAGTAAAAATGTAATTTTCTTCATAATATATATTATATAGATGTCGAGCTGTAAATATCGGATTAATAGATCTTTTAAACTAATAATTTTCACTTCAAATTATGTAAGTTTGTAGTCTATTAAATTGTTAACTGTATTTTAATATGATGAGAAAGTACCTTTTAACCTTGTGTTTGTCTGTAGTTTTTACAGCTTTCGCTATTGCTCAACAGACAAGTGTGCGGGGTAAGATTGTAGAACAAACTTCAAACGATGCTATTTCAGATGTTGACGTGTTTATAGATAATACAAATCTAGCACAAACAACAGATGTGAATGGTGAGTTTTTATTTAGCGGAAACAAACTTCCTTTAGGCGAAGGAGTTTTAATTTTACGTAAATCAGGCTATGAAACATTACAGATTCCTATCGTAATAAATGAAGGACAGGAATTAGAGTTAGATTTAATCTATATGCAATCAGATGTTAGCTCTTATACTGCAGATGTTGGAATAATTAGCTTGTCTGACGAAGAATTGGATCAAGAGGACGGCAGTGCATCAAATATATCTGGACTATTACAGTCTTCAAAAGATGTATTTTTACAAGCTGCAGCTTTTGACTTTAGTGCAACATTTTTTAACCCACGTGGTTATGATTCCGAATATGGTAAGGTGCTTATCAACGGAATTCAAATGAATAAATTATTTAATGGAAGACCACAATGGAGTAACTGGGGCGGATTGAATGACGCTACCCGTGATCAGGTTTTCTCAATGGGGATGTCGGCAAATGATTATAACTTTGGAGGTCTTGCAGGATCTACAAATATTATAATGCGCGCATCTCAATATCGCGAAGGTGGTAGTGTTTCATACGCATCAGCAAATGCTAGTTATATAGGTCGTGTTATGGCTTCTTATAACACCGGTTTAATGCCGAATGGATGGGCAGTTAGCGTATTAGCATCTAGACGTTTTGCTAGCGAAGGATATAACGATGCCTCTCTATACGAAGCAAATTCATTTTTTGCTGCGGTTGAGAAGAAAATTAACGATAAGCATAGTTTAAACTTAACAGCATTCTTTACACCAAACAGAAGAGGAAAATCTTCTCCAAATACACAAGAAGTATATGACTTGAAAAATACTCGATATAATGCATATTGGGGACGTCAAGAAGGGGAGAAGCGTAATTCTAGAATGAGAAATATTGAAGAACCGGTAATCATGTTAAATCACTTTTGGGATTTTAATGAAACTACTAGTTTAAACACTAATATTGCTTATCAGTTTGGTAAATGGGGCGATAGCCGTTTAGGTTACGACAATGCGCCAAACCCAGACCCAACGTATTACCAAAAATTACCAAGCTTTTTTGTAGGCGATCCAAACGGACCTAGATACGATCAAGCATATTTAGCCACAGAGCGTTTCCAAGAGGATGGCCAAATTGATTGGTATCGTATGTATGAAACCAACTTAGCTTATGGTGGAACTTCAAGATACTATCTATATGAAGATCGTAGCGATGATAAACAAATCTCAGCAAATACTATCTTCACAAAACGTATGGATAATATAACTTTAAATGCTGCACTTAACTACCGAAATTTAGATTCGCATAACTTTGCAAATATGCTAGACTTATTAGGCGGAAACGGATACTTAGACGTAGATACCTATAATTTTGGTGATGGGGCACAAAGTGATTTAAATAATCCAGATAGAATAGTAGATAAAGGTGATACTTTTAAATACAATTTTAAATTGTTAGCCGAACAATATGATGCTTTTGTTCAAGCACAATTCAAATATAGAAAAGTAGATTTTTACTTAGCTGCGGAAGCTGGTTCTACTAATTATCAAAGAGATGGTTTATACCAAAATGGTGCTTTTGCAGACAATTCATTCGGAAAAAGTGAAAAGTTAGACTTTACTACTTATGGATTTAAAGGAGGTCTTACTTATAAAATAACAGGTAGACACCTAATCGATTTAAATGCTGCTTATTATACCCAAGCACCAACCTTAAGAAACTCTTTCTCTAACTCTAGACAGAATAACGAAACAGTTAAAGGACTTACAGAAGAATCTATTCAAAACGTAGACTTAAGTTATATTTTCCGTTCTCCATGGTTGAAAGGACGTGTAACTGGATTCTACACAAAAATTGAAGATGCTTCACAAATTTCATTCTTTTATGCAGACGGTATTTCAGGTTTAGGTAGAAATACAACAACTGCATTCGTACAAGAAGTGTTGACAGGGGTAGACAAACAACACATGGGGGCAGAATTAGGTCTAGAAGCACAAGTTACACCTACTATTAAACTTAAAGGTGCTGCTGCAATTGGTCAGTACACTTATGCTAATAACCCTAACTTATATTTAACTTCCGATGACTTCGAACAAGAATTAGAGTTCGGTAAATCTTATTTAAAGAATTATAAGTTATCAGGTGGTCCACAACGTGCATACCAAGTAGGTTTTGAATACCGCGACCCTAACTTCTGGTGGGTAGGTGCTACTGCAAACTTATTCTCAAATGCTTATGCAGACGTAGCTCCCATAGCAAGAACGCAAAACTTCTATATGGATAGTAATGGATATCCATTTATGGATTATGATGAAGACGTAGCAAGAGAATTATTAAAACAAGAGCGTTTTGATAGTTATACGCTAGTGAATATTGTAGGAGGAAAGTCTTGGAGAATTAATGAATACTTTGTTGGATTCTTTGCTTCTATAAACAACGTATTTAACCAGAAGTATAAAACAGGAGGTTTTGAGCAAGGTAGAAATGCTAATTATCAAACCTTAAATGAAGACGTGAATAAGGAAAAACGAGTTTTCGGACCTAAGTACTGGTACGGATACGGTACAACTTATTACTTGAACCTGTATTTTAGATTTTAATAGTAGAACGAATAAATTTTAAGAAAAATATATCTTACCATGAAAAGAAATATAAATTATATCATGATTTTCCTCTTTATGGCACTTGTAGGAGGAAGTTTTACAGCTTGTGTAAATGATGATGATTACTCTATACCAGAGTATGTTGTAGAAGAGCCAGATGTTACTGTAAACTTTACTATAGCAAATGCTTTAGAGATGATGGAAGCTGGAGGGCCAGTTAAAATAGAATCAAACGACCCTTTATATTTAGAAGGTTATGTAGTTTCTAATGATGAAGCTGGTAACTTCCATAAGAACCTAGTAATTCAAGATAGTCCAGAAAACCCAACTGCAGGTATTAATATTTCTACTCACGCTACAGACATGTATACATTCTTCGAGCCTGGTAGAAAAGTATATGTTCGTGTAGATGGATTGTATGTAGGAAACTATAGAGGATTACCTATGATAGGAGACGACGGAGACGAAATCGACCGTATGAGCGTAGAGGAATTTGACGCTCGTGTTTTACGTTCTAATACTAAGGAAGACTTAGTACCTACTCAAATTGGAATTGATGAAATTTCTGATGCTCATTTAAATACCTTAATCCAATTCAATAATGTTGAGTTCCCAGCAAGCTACAACGGATTGACTTATGCAAATATTGATGATAATTTTGGAGTAGATCGTACAGTTCAAGATTGTGATAATAATAGCGTTATCATGCGTAATAGTGGATACGCAGACTTTAGAACCGAGTTAATGCCAACAGGTAATGGAGAGTTAGTGTCTGTATTAAGCGTGTTTAATGGAACTTACCAATTAATGATTCGTGATACTGATGATGTACAGCTTTACGGTGAACGTTGTGATGGTGAAGAACCAGGAGATGGCGGAGATATTCCAGTAGTAGGATTGCCTTTCTCTGAAGACTTTGATAGCTTAGAAGATTTCTCACCTATTTCTATCCAAGGATGGACAAACCACGATGTTAGTGGAAGTACAAGACTATGGGAAGCAAGAAGTTTTGACGGAAATGGATATGCGCAACTTACAGCGTATAATGCAAGTGTAGCTGTTGAAACTTGGTTGGTAACTCCAGGAATTGACTTAAATGGTTCTACCGAAGCAAAATTATCATTCCAAACTAAAGATGGACACTATAATGGAAATCCATTATCTGTATACATCTCAACTGACTTCAGTGGTAATGCTACAAGTGCAACTTGGACAGAGTTAACAGGTATTACTTTCTCTGAAGGACACGACAACGGATATGGAGATAACTTTATTTCTTCTGGAGATGTTGATTTATCTAGCTATGCAGGACAAATTGTTTATATAGGATTTAAATACGAAGGCGCTGACAGCGGTGTAAGTACTACTATGCAATTAGACAATGTATCTGTAAGTGAAGATGGTTCAGGCGACGATAACGGAGGAGACGACGGAGATGATGATCCAACACCTCCTTCATCAGATGCACAATTAGTTTTTGCTGGTGGCGATTTCGAAAACTGGCAAGATTTTGTTGATGGATTAAATCAATTTGGAATCCAAGAATATGCAACGCAAAGCATGGGTACTGGAGTAGATGGTAGCGCTTCATTAAACATTGCTACAAACCCAAGTACTACAAGTGGTAATGATTATGTATTTACTGCACATGCTTCTTCAGATTTACCATCAGATTACGAGAAGATTACATTCTATATGAAAGGTTCTTCAGATAAGTCTGTGTCTATAAATGTTTATAAAGAAGGTGGCGGATATTATGTTTTCAATTTAGGAAGCCTAACTTCTGATTCAGTTCTTTCGGCTGCAGAGAATAACCAATATAATGGTAATATAGATACAAATGGAGAGTGGGTTTTAGTTAGCTTGGATCTATCTTCTATTAATGATATTAATGTATCGGATAGTGCA
>JAJYTI010000130.1 GCA_021793135.1 Bacteroidota bacterium | reverse complement strand
CCGATCTAGGCTATTAAAGGTTTTTAGCTTGTTTTCTGTTATACGCGGATATAATATTCTTGTGCTTATGTTAGCGCAATATATTGCCGCATTATTTATTCTTGCTCCTCAACTTTCTACAAAAGAAATTCTACTAGACGCAAATCTATTTATGTTAGTTATGGCCTCAGCAATGGCTATAGCTGGAGGGTATACTATAAATAGCTTTTATGATAGTGAGAAGGACTTAATAAATAGACCTACACGCACCATGCTAGATAGGTTAGTTAGCCAACGTACGAAATTATCAGCTTACTTTGTTTCTAACATTTTATCCGTTCTTTTTGCAAGCTATGTTTCGTTTCGAGCAGTAGTCTTTTTCTCTTTGTATATTTTTCTTTTGTGGTTTTATTCACATAAAATAAAGAAGTTCCCATTCATAAGTAATCTTTTAGCGGCAATACTTACTGTAGTTCCTTTCTTCTCTATTTTTATCTATTATCAAAATTTTGCATTGGTAGTCTTTATGCATGCAGCGTTTTTATTTATGGTAATTTCTATGCGTACCATGCTAAAAGATTTGCACAATTTAAAAGGAGATTTAGCGCAAAATTATAGGACTGTTCCTGTGTTGTATGGGGAAACAACGGCAAAGGTTTTGCTTACTCTTCTAGGAGCAATTACCCTTGGAATAGCCGTAATGTTACTTAGTTTTTTTGAGCTAGGATACATGCGTTATTATTTCTTATTTAGTATGCCAGGAATCGTATTTTTAATAATATCATTATGGTGGTCCCAAAAACCTTGGCATTACGTAGTTCTTCAAGTTCTACTCAAACTTATGTTGCTGATAGGAGCGTTTAGTGTAGCATTTATAGATGTATCCTTATTATGTACTCGTTTAGGATTAGACTTTTGTGTATAAAAACTTTCATTGCAGTGTTGAATCTGTATCTTTGCACCTAATTATTATTAAATTATGAGCAACCAAGAAAATAACAATAAACGTGGGCAGCGCAGTAGAGGACCAAAGGCAAATAGAAAGAGCCCGTCACATGGTAAAGCTGCTCGACCGCAAAAGAAAACAACTCAAAAATCTTCAGAAGGTATCCGATTAAATAAATACATCGCTAATAGCGGACTTTGTTCTCGAAGAGAGGCAGATACATTTATTGAAGCAGGATTAGTACACGTTAATGACAAACCTATTACACAAATGGGATATCGTGTTAAACCTACAGATCAAGTGAAATTTGATGGAACTGTAATATCTCCAGAACCTGCTACATATGTGTTACTAAACAAACCAAAGGGCTTTGTAACAACAACTAGCGAGAATAAAAAAGATACCGTAATGGATTTGATTTCCAATGCTACTTCAGCAAGAGTAACGCCTATAGGTAGATTGGGGCGTAACGCAACAGGATTAATACTATTAACCAATGATGATGCATTAAAAGAAAAATTAAGCAAGAATGGTTTGAATAGATTATTTCATATAGAACTAGACAAAAATCTAAAATACGAAGATCTAAAAGCTATTGAAGAGGGACTTTTAGTAAAAGGCGAAGAAATTAAGGTAGAAGAGGTAAGCTATGTGACTAATAAACCTAAAAAAGAAGTAGGTATACGAATTAAACACATGGGGACTAGTGTTTTAAGAACTATTTTTGAACATTTAGGTTATAATATTATCCGTTTAGATTGTGTGATGATTGGCCACTTAACTAAGAAAGATTTACCAAGAGGTAGATGGCAAATACTAGCTAAAGAAGAGGTAGATCCTTTCCATATGTACTGAGACAAATTAAATTTTTAAATTAAAAGACCAGTTTATTTTTTAAGCTGGTCTTTTTTTATAAATAATAAATCTAAAAACAGTTTATAATATTATTTTTTTGTTCATATTTGCAGTCTAATAGCTGAACAAGTGAACAGTGTTTTTATGTTCGGGTTTTTGAGAATGAGAAAGTTATACTCAGAGACAGCTTATCAGATAAGTAACCGAAATTTAAAGCTAGCTTTCGAGACTCCACAAATAGTTTCTACAAATCTTGTAGACTGGACAAGGCACAAATCGTGGTTATTGTCTTTTCGTGTTTGATACCATTCAGAAGTTAATTTTATGCTATAGGTGTTAATTTTTCATCTATAATGCATTATACTATTTAACTTATTAGTTATTAAATACGATAGCCATATTACAATGAAAACCAAGTATATAGATTTAATAGAACAGACTTATTATTTTCCACAAGAGGAGTTTACAATAAATAAAAAAAACGAATTACAATTTCACGATATTGATTTAATGGCATTGGTAGAGCAATATGGTGCTCCATTGAAGTTTACTTACTTGCCAAAAATATCGCAGAACATTCAACAAGCGAAAAAGTGGTTTGCTGAGGCAATAAAAAAACATAATTACGAGGGTAGTTATAATTATTCATATTGTACAAAAAGCTCTCACTTTAAGCATGTTTTAGACGAAGCTTTAAACAATGATATTCATGTGGAAACTTCTTCTGCGTTCGATATTAATATTGTTGAAAACTTAAAACGAAGAGGGAAAATATCCGATAAAACCTTTGTGCTTTGTAACGGTTTTAAACGTGATGAATATATTACCAATATCGCAAGACTTATCAATAACGGACATAAAAATTGTATTCCGATTATCGATAATTACGAAGAAATCGATTTATTAACCGAAGAAGTAAACGAGCCTTTTAAAATCGGGATTCGTATAGCCTCGGAAGAAGAACCTAAATTTGAGTTCTATACTTCAAGATTAGGAATTGGTTACAAAAATATTGTCCCTTTCTTTAAGAATAAAATTGAACCAATAGAGCAGGTAAGCTTAAAGATGCTGCACTTCTTTATCAATACTGGGATTCGTGATACAGCATACTATTGGAATGAGTTAATGAAGTGTTTGCAAGTATACATAAAGCTTAAAAAGATATGTCCTACTTTAGATAGTTTGAATATCGGTGGTGGTTTCCCCATAAAAAATTCTCTAGCTTTTGATTTTGATTACGCTTATATGGTAGACGAAATCATTCATCAAATTCAAAAAGCATGTAATGAAGCAGGTGTACCTGTACCGAATATCTTTACAGAGTTCGGAAGTTTTACAGTAGGAGAGAGTGGAGGAGCTATCTACAAAGTACTCTATCAAAAACAACAAAACGATAGAGAGAAGTGGAACATGATTAACTCTTCTTTCATTACTACATTACCAGATAGTTGGGCAATTAATAAGCGTTTCATTTTGTTGGCTATCAACCGTTGGCAAGACGAATATGAACGTGTGTTGCTAGGGGGTCTTACTTGCGATAGTGATGATTATTACAATAGTGAACAGCACGTAAATGCTATTTATTTGCCAAAGTATAAAGAGAATAAGCCACTTTATTTAGGATTCTTCAATACAGGAGCATATCAAGAAAGTATCGGAGGTTTTGGTGGTTTGCAACACTGCTTAATACCATCGCCAAAACATATATTAATTAATAAGGATGCAGACGGTAAGATTACTACGGAACTATTTGCACCACAACAAACCAGTGAACAACTATTAAATATTTTAGGTTATGAAAACTAAAACCTATGCCGGAATTCCACAAGAGTTTTCTTTGGCAGAAACTTCAAAAGTAGTGCTGATACCAGTACCGTACGACGGAACCAGCACCTGGCAAAAAGGAGCCGACAAAGGACCAGAAGCTTTCTTAGAAGCATCTGAAAACATGGAGCTTTACGATATCGAAACCGATAGCGAAGTGTATAGACAAGGAGTATATCTTGCCGATCCTGTAACGGAAGATAGATCTCCAGAACAAATGGTAGAGGCAGTTTATCAAACTACCAAAACTTATTTAGCTCGTAACAAGTTTGTTACTTTAGTGGGAGGAGAACATAGTATTTCTATCGGATCTATTCGTGCGTTCAATGATACTTTTGATAACCTAACGGTATTGCACATCGATGCACACGCCGATTTAAGAAAAGAGTATGAAGGGTCTACTTGTAATCATGCTTGTGCGGTATACGAAGCAAGCCAAACTACAAATTTGGTACAGGTAGGTATTCGAAGCATGGATAAATCAGAAACCACTGTAATGGATGAAGAAAGAACTTTCTTTGCTCATGAGATGGTAGATAACGAATTCTGGATGGATAATGTATTAGAGTTATTAACCGATAATGTTTTCATTACTTTTGATTTAGATGCTTTCGATCCATCAATACTGCCAGCTACTGGAACTCCAGAACCAGGAGGTTTATTGTGGTACGAAACATTAGAATTCTTACGTATGGTTTTCGAAGAGAAAAATGTGGTTGGATTTGATATAGTGGAACTATGTCCAAATGAAAATCACCCTGCTTCAAACTTCTTAGCAGCTAAGCTATATTATAAAATGTTAAGCTATAAGTTTGAACTAGAAGGAACAAATGACTTTGATGATGACTACGATGAGGATTACGATGAACCAAACCAATATTCAAAATTTAACGACGACGAAGATGACTACTAATAAAGGACCAATTTCACAATTTGTAGAAAAATATTATCTACACTTTAACGCTGCATCATTAGTAGATGCTGCTAAAGGATATAACGAACAAATTAATAAAGGAGCAAAAATGCTTGTATCTATGGCAGGTGCTATGAGTACTGCTGAGATAGGTAAAATTTTTGCCGAAATGATACGCCAAGATAAAGTACATATTGTTTCATGTACTGGTGCAAACCTAGAAGAGGATTTGATGAATCTTGTGGCTCATAAACATTACAAACGTATTCCAAATTACAGAGACTTAACTGCAAAAGAAGAAAGAGAACTTATGGATAAAGGGTTGAATCGTGTAACCGATACCTGTATCCCAGAAGAGGAAGCCTTCCGAAGATTACAAAAGCATATTTTTGAAATTTGGAAGGATGCAGATAATAAAGGAGAGCGTTACTATCCACATGAATTCATGTACAAGCTATTATTAAGTGGGGTGTTAGAACAATACTATGAAATCGATATTAAAGATTCTTGGATGTATGCTGCAGCTCAAAAGAACTTGCCAATCGTAGTTCCTGGATGGGAAGATAGTACCATGGGTAATATCTTTACTAGCTATGTGCTAAAAGGAGAGCTTAAAGCGAGTACAGTGAAAACAGGAATCGAGTATATGACTTATTTATCTAAGTGGTACCCAGAAAACAGTCAAAATGGTGTAGGCTTTTTCCAAATTGGAGGTGGTATTGCTGGAGATTTCCCTATCTGTGTAGTGCCGATGTTATATCAAGATATGGAACAGACCGATACGCCGTTCTGGAGTTATTTCTGCCAAATTAGTGACTCGACTACAAGTTACGGAAGTTACTCAGGGGCTGTGCCAAACGAGAAAATTACTTGGGGAAAACTAGACTGGGATACTCCTAAGTTTATTATAGAAAGTGATGCCACTATTGTTGCTCCTCTTGTGTTTGCTTATGTACTTGGTATGTAAGTTCCGTTATAAAAACCTATAAATATCAAAAGCCATCTATTTCAATTAGATGGCTTTTGTTATTATAAATTAAATGCTATTGTATTTTAAACCTAATGTCTAAGGTGTTACTGATAAAAAATGATAGACCGTTATTTATATTTTTAAAACGAGAATATTTTCATTCTTATTCACAAAAACAGGATGGAGCCTATTATATCTTTTTTAATTTCAGCTCTTTCTTTTTTGTTTCTTTAATAGGCTCTTTTGAATCATCTTCAGTTTCAATTCCATCATATGTATTACCTGCTGCATCAGTAAATGTACCTGGTTTAGTAGGCCATGGTTCATTTGGCACACCAGTATCTCCATCAAAACAAGTCGATTTACACGACTCTGGAACTTTATCATTCCCAGTAAATCCTCTTTCTAAATTGTACTTTTTAATTAGAAACGCAGCATGTGCTGAATCCAAATTAGTTCCGTCCATAATAGTCACTTGTCCAGACCATTCTTGATGATTGTCTCCCATATGAACCTTGTAAATTTCTCCTAATCCATGAGGTAATCTAAATATCGGA
>JAJYTI010000129.1 GCA_021793135.1 Bacteroidota bacterium | reverse complement strand
ATTGTGGTAACACTATGGTAGGTATTTTATTTTAAAGATATAAACTTGAGAATTATAAACGATTAAACTTTTCCTATTTTTTATTTTGATTGAAATTGTTGAAGGAAATAAAAAGATTGTATTATTTACTCCATTTTATAACTTAACTAGCTGTTTTATAGGTAGTAAAATATTTCGTAGTCTGCATTAAAAAGTATAAATTGTAAAGGAGTATTCATTGGAATAACTTCTGTTAGGGACTATGCTCTTTTTATTAGAAAAGTTGTTTTTATAAACTTATTGATTATGAAAAATCTACTATTATTATTTTTTGTTTGCTGCTCTTATTTATTAGTAGCACAGAATAAAATACCATCCAAGGAAAGTCAAATTGCTACGGCAATAATTGCCGCTCCAGATATGTATAAGGAAGAAGCTAAAGTGATTGGTTACAATTCCGATGGGGAATTAGTTACTTTACGAGAAGGAAATAATGGACTAATATGTTTAGCCGATGACCCAAATGTAGAGGGAATAAGCGTTGCATGTTATAGCGATAAATTAGAGCCTTTTATGGCGAGAGGTAGAGAGTTAACTGCAGAAGGTAGAGCAAAAGAGAAACAAGATATCCGTAAAAAGGAAATAGATGATGGAACTATTATAATGCCCGAAGAACCAGCGATTGTATATGTAGTTTCGGCTGACGAATCAGATTATGACATTCAAACAGGGACATTAAATGATTACCATATTCGTTATGTGTTTTATAAACCTTATATGACGGTAGAAGAAACTGGACTGCCTGATAAACCTGCTGGTCCAGGAGCACCCTGGTTGATGGATGCTGGTACACATCGATCTCATATCATGATTACACCGCCGAGAAAATAATAAAAAAGCCACTTCGATTGATAATAGAAGTGGCTTCTTAATTTATTTTATCAATTAATTATTCTTCATAAATGGCAACTTGCATTTCGCCATTTTTATCGATACTAGCTCGGAACATTCCATCGGTGTTGAATTCCATTACAATATTTCCTTCTTTATCAATGGCAATAATTCCTCCGTCGCCACCCATTTCTGGAATATTCTTTTGAATTACTTCTTTAGCCGCATCTGCTAAGCTAGCTTTACCATAACGCATTCTAGCTGCGATATCGTGAGCTACTACACCACGGATAAAAAATTCGCCCCAACCAGTTGCCGAAATACCACAGGTTTCATTATCGGCATAGGTTCCAGCTCCAATTATTGGAGAATCTCCAATTCGATTCCAACGTTTGTTAGTCATTCCACCAGTTGAGGTTCCTGCTACAATATTTCCATCTTTATCTAAGGCAACACAACCTACGGTTCCAAATTTGTAATCACTTAAATCCATATCAACGAATGCAGAACTATTGTTAGGAGTTACTTCGTTCTGTTGTACTTTGTCTAAAGCTCGTTTACGCTCTTCGGTATAGAAATACGATGGGTCTACTAATTCAATTTCTTGCTCTTCTGCAAATTCCTCTGCACCCGCACCACTTAATAAAACATGTGGAGAGTTTTCCATAACCGCTTTTGCAAGTAGAATCGGATTTTTTACTCGTTTAACTCCAGCAATCGCTCCTGCATCTTTATTTTTCCCAACCATGATAGATGCATCTAGCTCATTTGTTCCATCATGTGTGAGTACTGCTCCTTTTCCTGCATTAAATAATGGAGAATCTTCTAATATATTAATAGCAGATGTTACCGCATCTATTGCTTCACCACCGTCTTCAATTACTTTGTACCCTGTTTTTATGGCTTTTTCTAAAGTTGCTTTATAAGCATTCTCCAAGCTATCGGACATCATGCCACGCTGCATAGCACCCGCTCCTCCATGAATGACAATAGCATAAGGTTGTTCTTCTATCTCTTTTGTTTGCGTAGTTTTGGATTCGGATTGAGACGAATTAGTGTTTTCCTGACAAGCGAAAAATAATGCAGGGACAAGAAGTGAAAATAGATAATAACGTAATTTAAACATGACAGATATTTTGAATGGGTTTATGCTAAAGTAAGGATAATTATAGGATTTGTACTAATAAAATAAACCAACAATTACTAAGGCAATTATTGGTTTACATAAGATTTGGTTTTTAGTATAGCTTATAAAATAATTATATGATTATTTTAGAATCCCATCAATTCCTCTTTGTACTATTGGGTGGTAATTTGGTCTAGCAATTTTGTATATCTCTTTTGCCATTTCAGATTTTCCTGTTTTAATCATTTCAGAGTATAATGGACTCAAAAACTTAGCTCTTCCTGTAACGTATAAAAACTCTTTCATCTGTGGATATGCTGTTTCATATTCTGCTTTTATAGAATGTAAGAACCAAGCATTGGCTATTTCGCTATTTCCTGTTTGTGTTAATTTATATGCTTTGTCTAAATCTTCCATTTGTTCTAATGTTAATTTTGATGGAAGTTCCTCAAAGAAGAATAGCCACTCATAAGTACTCCATTTTTCGGTTTTTAGATCTGCTGCAGATGTACCATTTTTAAATGCGTCTACTTGAGTGCTTACTTGTTCAAAACGAGTATTCTTAACTTTAGGGTAATTAGAAGGTTTTGCAGGTCCATAAACCCAATCTTCTACACGAATCGCTTCTTTCCACTCTTCATTATCGTTTAATAAATTTTCATCTAAATAGGTCAAAAATCTTTCGGTATCCATAGATTCAAAGGCATGATCTTTAAAGTACTTGACTAAGAAGTTGTCCATATTCTCACGGCCTACAGTTTGCTCTATTAGTAAAAGTAATGCTGCACCTTTATCATAGGCAATTCTTGTAAATGCATTCTCTGGATCTCTGTTTTTTAAGTCAAGTTTTAGCCAAGTATCTTTGCTGTTTTCTCCTGCCGTTTCGATAGCTGCGTCAACTTTCTTTTCGGCTAAATCCCAAAGCATAGCTGCATAATCTGCTCCATGTTCCGCTTCGGTCACTCGTCTTTCGATATATACTGTAAACCCTTCGTTTAGCCAAATATCGTCCCAACTAGCACCTGTAACTAAATTTCCACTCCAACTATGTGCTAACTCGTGTGCAATGAGGTTTAGCAAGGATTTGTCTCCGGCCAAAATGGTGGGTGTAGCAAAAGTTAAGCGTGGATTTTCCATTCCACCCATTGGGAAACCAGATGGTAAGAATAACACATCAAAACGATCCCATTTATATTCTCCGTATAAATTTTCAGTGGTGTGAACCATTTCACCTAATCCATCTAGCTCATTATATGCTTTATCTAAAATAGCTGGTTCTGCATATACTCCTGTTCGGTCGTCTACTGTTTTAAAAGCGATATCGCCTACTGCTAAAGCCATAAGATATGCAGGTATTTTTTGTTCCATTTTGAATTCATAAACGCCATTCTTCGATTTTTCCTGTGGGTTTTCTGCACTCATTAGTGCTAATAAACCTTCTGGAACTTTAATCGTTGCGTCGTAGGTAAAGCGATATCCAGGTCCATCGGGACTAGGAATCCAAGTTCTGGTATAAATCGGTTCCCCTTGAGTAAATAAATATGGAGCTTCCTTCCCAAAAGTTTGCTCTGGAGTTAACCAAAGTAATGCTGTGGCATCATCACTAGTTTTATAATATATAGTTAGCTCTTCGGTGTCTTTTTTCAATTCTACTTCTAATGCTGCTCCAAGAATTGGATCGTGAGAGCCAATTTTGAATTCCGCTTTGTTCCCATCTGCATAAAGAATACTGTCAATTTCTAGTTGATAGGTATCAAAAACAGCCTTGTCTGTGTTTTCATTTGGTTTTAAAAGCCACTTTGCACTCCCAGCAATCTGTTTTTTATCGAAGTCTACTTCTAAGTTTAAGCTTACGTGTTGTGGATTTATTTCTAGTGCATTAGATTTAGAATGCGAGTCTTTATTCTCTATTGGTGCAGAGTTGTCTTTATCGGTATTCTCCTTTTCCTTATTAGATTGGCATCCAAAAGTGAAGAGTCCCATGCAGAGACAAGTAGCTAAAATCGATTTTTTCATAGTTATTGGTGCAATTTCTGATTAATTTTGGCTAAAAATACTCTTTATTAGAGCAGAAAACAAAAAGCTTCTACGAATGGTAGAAGCTTTTTAAAAATGATAAATGTCCTTAATTTATTCTATCACTATCTTATCCATAGCTTTTTGTGTTAATGGATGATAGTTGGGACGAGCTATTTCATATATTTCTTTTGCCATTTTCTTACCGTTTTCTGTTTTCATCATTTCGGTATAAAGTGGATCTAAGAATTTTTCTCTTCCTGTTACGTATAAGAATTCTTTCATCGCGGGATATGCAACTTCATAGTTTGTACGTAGGGCTAATAAATACCATAGGTCTGCAATTTCACTGTTTTTTGAATTCGTCAAATCAAATACAGCATCTAGGTCTTCCATCTTCTCAATGCTTAAATTAGTAGGTAAATCACCAACAAAATGCATCCATTCTTGTGCGCCCCAAGAATCGGTTTTTAAATCTGCTGCCTTTCCACCCTGAATAAATGCTTCCATTTGCTTATCTACTGCTTGGAATAAAGGATTTTCTAGATGAGGGTAATTTTCAGGAATTCCTGTGCCAAATACCCATGTATCTATATGGATGGTCTTTTTCCATTCTTCATTCTCCGATAATAAATTCTTATCTAAGTAATCTAAAAAGTAGTCGGTAGTCATGGATTGAAATGCATGCTCATCAAAATAATTAATCAAGAAATTATCCCATTTTTTACGCCCTACGGTTTGTTCGATGAGCATAAGAAAGGCAGAACCTTTTTCATAAGGAATATCGGTAAATCCTAAATCAGGATCTTGATTTTTTAAATCAACATACAGTTGCGAACTAGGACTATCTGCTCCCATATCTTCTACGGCTCCTCGAAGAGTTCTTTCACTTAGATTCCATAACATAGCTGCATAATCTTCTCCGCGCTCTGCTTCCATGATTCGATGTTCAAAATAGGTAGTAAAGCCTTCATTTAGCCAAAAGTCATTCCAAGTAGCATTGGTAACCAAGTTGCCACTCCAGCTATGTGCAAGCTCATGCGCGATGAGGTTGGTTAAAGACTTATCTCCGGCGAGAATAGTAGGTGTAGCAAAAGTTAAGCGTGGGTTTTCCATTCCTCCAATAGGGAATCCAGAAGGTAACATCAATACATCATAACGGCCCCAGCGGTATTTACCATATAAGGATTCTGCGGTATTTACCATTTTACCAATTCCATCCAATTCTTTAGCTGACATTTCTAGGATTGCAGGTTCTGCATAGACTCCCGTTCTCTCATCTACTGCAGAGAATTCGATATCGCCAACGGCTAAAGCTACAAGATACCCAGGGATTTTTTCATTCATTTGAAAAGTGTACACTCCATTTTCATTTTTCTCTTGAGGGTTTTCTGCACTCATTAATGCTAGTAATCCTTCTGGTACTTTTACCGTAGCATCATAGGTAAATCTTGCTCCAGGGCTATCTGGGCTTGGTATCCAAGTACGTACATGAATGGATTCGCTTTGTGTGTATAAAAAAGGAGCTTTTTTTCCAAAAGTTTGAGAAGGCTCTAACCATTGTAGTGCGGTAGCGTCTTCTAGTGTTTTATAGTAAACATTTATCTCTTTTGTTTCTGGTAATAAAGATACATGCAATGCTGCTCCTAGTATTTCATCGGCTTCGCCTAACGCATAGTTTGCACGATTACCATCGGCATAAAGCACGCTATCTATTTGCATGTTTCTAGTATCTAGAATAACTTTATCTACTCCTTTTTCGGGATTTATTTTCCATTTAGCAACTCCACTTATTTGTTGTTTGTCAAAATCTACTGCAATATCCAAACTGAGATGTTCAGGATTTGTTTCTTTTGGGTTGGAGTAAGAATGCCAATCGGTATATTCGGAATTATCTATTGTTTCTTGTATTTCTATCTCTTTATCTTCGCTTTTGTTTTGACAAGAGGTTGTTAATAGACTGGTAATAAAGCATATTGCTAGAATTGATTTTTTCATGCTTAGGTTTAATTATAGAGTGTTTTTTGGTGTAAAATATCGTATTAATGAGATAAAATTAGTTT
>JAJYTI010000128.1 GCA_021793135.1 Bacteroidota bacterium | reverse complement strand
TCCGATTTATGAGCCACAAGAAATAGGATATACCTCTTTACGCATAGACGAAATTTTATTAGAAGCCTATCAAGAGATACAAATGGGTACCGCTCCATGTACTGTACAAATGGAATTTGCTACAGATAGTACTGACGAAAATTATATGACAGTTATGGGCAACCCCTATCTTCTTAAAGTTGCCTGTAAAAACTTAATTGAAAATGCTTGTAAATTTTCAAATAACCACCAATGCTCTATACAAATTGGATATAATAAAAAAATGGTGAAAGTATCCTTTACTGACAACGGAATTGGAATTACCGAAGAAGAGTTACAACATATCTTCACTCCTTTTTATAGAGGTAAGAGTCAAGCAGATTATAGTGGATATGGCATTGGACTACCATTGACACAAAAAATATTATTACAACATAAAGGAAAATTAAAAGTAGCAACAACACCACATCAAGGAAGCACCTTCACTATATTTATTCCACATCTGGCTGGTAATTAATTTACATTCGCTGCATTACTTTATGAAATCCATAAGCTGTAACAATCATTATAAATCCAGTAATTACCCAAAGCATATTAAAACCGTAGTTTTCTGCTACTTGAGTACTATATAAAGGAGACAATACGTGTGCAGCAGAAAATGCTAACGAATGTAATGCCATATACGATCCTCGATTAAGATAACTAGATCTAGTAACACAAATTGTAGAAGAAAAAGGCAAAACAAGAATCTCAGATACCGAAAGAAAAAACATTGCTATATACAAAATAGCAATACCTATTGGCAACATAAGGCACAGAAAAGAAATAGCACAAAGCAAAGTACCAATAATCATATTTTGCTTTATACTTAAATGTTTTTCAGCCTGATCTACAATAATCATCTCTAGACTAAAAACCATTAAACCACTGAATCCTAACAAATAACCTATATTTATTTCACTCAAAAGATATACATCTTTATAAAATAAAGGCAATGAATTTAAAAACTGATAAAATACAGTAGCATATAATGTGAGTAATAAAACAAAGAAAATAAACTTCCTATCTTGATAGGCAGTTTTAGATTGTAGTGTTTGGACAAATGGACTGTCATTAATATTTTCCAGCACATCTTTTCCTTCTTTTCCTTTAAAGTAAAGTGCAAATACAATACCAGCTAGTAACACCATGGTACCATTAACAAAAAACAAAAAATTGTAAGAATATCCAGCCAGAATACCACCCATAGCAGGCCCTATTGACCACCCTAAGTTAATTGCCATCCTATTTAAAGAAAAAGCTTTGGTCAAATTTTCGGCTTTAGCATAATAAGAAACTGAAGCACTATTTGCAGGGCGGAGTAATTCAGTTATAAAACTCAAAGCAATAATAACAAGACATAGTGTAAAAAAGCTTTTAAATAAAGGAAATAAAAAAAATACTGGAACAGAAAAAAACAAACTTAAGACCTGCGTTTGATAATGCCCTACTTTGTCAGTCATCCATCCTCCCACAAAAGACCCAACAATAGACCCTATTCCAAAGCAACTTAAGGCCAATCCCGCTTGCTTCAAATCAAAACCTAATTGAGAAGTCATATAAACTCCTAAAAAAGGAATTACCATTGCTCCACTTCGGTTTATAAGCATAACGAGAGCCAATATCCAAGTTTCCTTAGATAATCCACGATAGGAATTCAAGTAAGTTTGCCAAAGTCTTTTTATAGCCATGATTTTATACAGCCATTAATTAGACATAGGTAAATCAAATCTTTATGAAATAGAATTAAAACTGTCTTAGTCGTTATATTCTATTTTTTCTTTTTGAACAGCATTGCTTTGTTGTTCGGCATAATTATATCCTCTTTTCCACCATTCATGCATTTTCTTTTTATCAAAAACTAACGAGTTAGTAGTCAAAACAATAGGTGTATAGTAAAAATTTAAAATTGCATTTTTATTTGTAGCCAATAATTTACCTACTTGAATATTTTGATTTTTTATTCTATTCCCCATGTATCCATGCACGGCAGTCATCAATGCAAATGAATTTTTTGCAGGAAGCCGATTATAATATGTTACTTCAGTATCAAGCACAATTACATCTACCACTGTAGCACCCCGACGGATTGCCTCTTCTATAGGGACTGCACTTGCAAAACCTCCATCGGCATATTCACATCCTTCTTTCTTTACTAAACTCATAAATGGTACATAGTTAGCCGATATCCAAACCCAATCGCAGAAATCTTTATATTCAAAATCTTTAATAGATTTATATTCAACTTGATTCAATGATAAATTTGATACCGTAACTACCACATCTTTTTCAGATTCTTTAATTTTATGAAATTCTTGTTCAGTAAAGGTTTTAGAGATAAGCTTTCTTAAATTTTTACTCTCTCCAAAGGTTTTTCTACCTTTCAAAAAACCACGCATTACTTCCAAGTGATTTATTCCTACCTGTTTACCTCCAAACTTATCTTCTTTAATAGTAAAAGGATAGCGGTTAAAAATTTGTCTACGACTAATATTCGTATATATCTCTTTTATTTTGCTTACTTTATCCAGAGCCAAATGAGAAATTAATAGACTTCCTGTAGAAGTACCAACAAACAAATCATACTTATTTCTATTTACATCTATTAAATACTCTGCAACTCCTCCAGCAAAAGCACCTTTGCTTCCACCTCCAGAAATCACTAAAGCACGTTTCCCTTTGGGATTAATATTAAATAACTCTCGGACTTTACGCATAATGAATTTTTAAAACAAAAGCCTTAGCCTTTGTCTACTCAATATTAACGAATATTCGTTAAACGAATAAATAATATCAGTAGAGATACATCGAAATCAAAGAAAAACATTAGCATAAAAACTAAACCTCTACTTTAATCTTTTATGGAATATAAAATAGAGGTTATTTAATTCTTTGTTTTCACTAATTCAATCTAAAATCAAAGAATCTATATCTCGTTATTACCTTAATGCCAATCGAATAACATCTCCAAAAACACCACGTGCAGTTACCGACGCTCCTGCTCCTGCTCCTTGAATAATTATTGGATTTTCGCCATAACTTTCTGTATAAATTTCAAAAATACTATCGGATCCTTTTAATTGTCCTAAGGCAGAATTTATAGGCACTCGCACTAACTTTGTTTCTAAAATGCCTTTGCTTTTATGTAAATCACCAGATAACTCTCCTACATATCGCAATACCTCATCTGCGGATAAATTCCGTTTAATTTCGTGGAAACTCTCATCTAATTGGTGCAAATTTTGCAAGAATTCCTTTGCTTTTACTTGACGCAAAGACTCTGGAATTAAATTTTCAATTTCAATTTCTTCAAATTCATTTTGTAAATCTAATTCTCTAGCTAGTACTAAAAGTTTCCTGCCTACATCGTTCCCACACAAATCTTCACGTGGGTCAGGCTCGGTATATCCCAAATGAATTGCTTCCTGTAGTATCTCACTAAATGGTTTGTTTTCTATAGAGTATGTATTAAAAATATAACTTAAACTTCCAGAAAACACGCCTTTAATTTTTGTTATATTCTCACCCGATAAATGAAGAAGTTTAATTGTGTCAATCAATGGTAATCCTGCTCCAACATTGGTTTCGTACAAGTACTCTTTTTGGTTATCCTTTAAGATTTGACGTAAGTTTTTATAAAATTCATAAGATACCGTATTTCCCACTTTATTGGACGATACCAAATCGAAACCATTTTTAATTAAAGGAATATAATTCTCTATAAACTCCGAAGATGCAGTATTATCAATAGCAATTAAATTTTCCAAATGATTGGTATTAGCAAAATCAATAACATCCGATATTGTATAGTTTATTCCATACTTTTTCAACTTCGTTCGCCAATTCTTTTCTATTTCTTCCCTATTAAACCATACTTTTTTTGAGTTCCCAATAGCAAAAACATGAAGTTGAATATTCTTTTTTTCAGCAATAGACTTAGCAGATGTAATAATTTGATCTATAAGTGTTCCTCCTACCAATCCATGCCCAAAGACAGCTAAGTTTATAGTCTTGGAAATTCCAAAAATCTGACCATGAATAACATTCAATGCTTTTTTAGCATCGGCTTTCCTCACTACTAAACTCACGTTTTTACCTGAAACAGAGTTATTAAATAAAATTGGAATTATTTTATTCTTTACCAAAGAAGCATACGGTTTATCAAAGGATTTTAAATCTTGTCCTATAATCGAAATTACTGCTACATCATTACGAGTAGATATTTTATGTACATCTCTCGTTAAAAAATCGGTTTGAAACTCTTGTTTTAATGCTGCAACTGTTTTTTCTGCATCGTTTGCCCCTACTAGAAAACCTAATCCTCGCTCTGAAGTACCTTGTGAGATTAGACCAACACTCACACCAATAGCAGAAAGTGTAGAAAATACTCTAGCATCTATTCCTACTTTTCCCAGCAATCCTCTACCTCCTAGCTCGATCAAAGCAACATCTTCATCTAAAGACAATGACTTTATTCCATCTGGTGTAGGATTTGCCGAAATTAAAGTACCTCCATTTAACGGTTTAAGAGTATTATATATACGAAGTGGAATATTTTGCTCTACAAGTGGTTGGATGGTTTTAGCATGAAGAATAGAAGCACCAAAATTGGCGAGTTCATTGGCTTCATCAAAATGAAGCGTTTCTATTTTCTTAGCAGACTTCACCCAATCTGGATTGGCGGTAAAAATACCATCTACATGCGTATAGTTTTGCAACTCTTCTGCTTCAATAAAATTGGCTAATAATGCTGCAGAATAATTACTTCCATTTCTTCCGAAAGTTGTGGTTTCTCCTTGTTCCGTTTGGCCAATAAATCCTGAAATTATAGGAACAATATTTCCATTTAAATTTTTGAAAAAGGATTGCGTTTTTTCTTTAGATAATAATTCATCAGCTTGTGCCGATCCAAATCTGTTATCGGTTACAAACAACAGCCTACTATCTACAGCCTGTGCATTAATACCTTGATTTGCGAGTGCTTGAGTCAATATTTTTATGGCAATAAGCTCTCCTTGTGCTAACACTTGATCTCTAATCTTCAAACTATAATCTTCTAATAAAGAAACCCCTTCATATAACTTTCTCAGCGTAGTTATTTCTGAAGTTATATCAATGTTCTTATGATAATCTCTATTTACAAAAGCCTCAAAATCTGCTTGATATAATTCTTTGTTCTTTGCTTGTTTTAAAAAATTTTCTAACGTATCGGTTGTATCCCCTATTGCAGAAATCACTAAAGCTATTCTGCTTTCTTCCCTTCGACATTTTACGATTTCCAATATATTTTTAAATGTAAGATCTGATGCAAGTGACTTGCCTCCAAACTTTAATACTTTCATCTATGTAGCTTTTAAAAAATGTTGTTTAATAAATGGTTTAGTTGCTCGTACTCTATCAAAAACGCATCATGTCCATGAATGGATTCTATTTCGTAAAAATCAATAGTACTATGGTATTTTTTTATCTGCTGATAAGTGTTTTTCTGTTCTGTTCGTGTAAACATATAATCAGAATTTATCGCAATACAGTGTATATGTGCCGTACATTGTTTAGCAAAAACTTCCAATTCAAATTGAGAAAGATCAGCACCTATGGTCCTAAGTAAATAATTCATTTGCTTATACGCTTCAAGAGAAAAGCGTTCATTTAAAGCATTTCCGTGATATTTCAGCCAACTTTCTACTTCAAATTGTGCTTCCTTCTTTCTATAAGTTTTTTTAAATTTCTGCTGGATAGACTCTGGAGTTCGATATAAAAGCATAGCATGCATTCTGGCATTTTCAATTGGATGTTCAGATTGATTCAATAAACACTCTTGAACTAAGACATTGGCAATCAACCAATCGGAAGCTTGAATACTCGTAGCTATTGGAATTAAGTGAGTAATAGCAGTAGGACGTAAAACTGCCATTTCCCAGGCTATAGCACCACCTAGACTTCCGCCAATAACCGCATACAATTGATGAATATTCAAAGCTTTTAAAGCCTTCCAAAATATTTCTGCTATGCTTTTTGTAGTCAATAACTTATAATCTGATAAAAAACTCGGATTAGGT
>JAJYTI010000127.1 GCA_021793135.1 Bacteroidota bacterium | reverse complement strand
ATGAATCTATATTAAATGATAGCATAAAGTTAGTGTATATTCCATTTGTAAATCTAAATAACTACTTCTTTGAAAAATTTGGAAGTTTCCATTATTACCATGCATTGGGCCCTTGGATAGAATACTGCTCAGAAATAGCTAATAAAACGACCAGTGTATTTGCCAACTTTACTTCCAAACAATTAGATTTACTCGTATATAAAGATGGTAAGTTATATTTAGCAAATTCTTTTGAATATCATACACCCGAAGATATAGTTTACTATACCTTATTTATTTACGAACAATTAAATTTAGATCCAGAAACAATTCCTATTTATCTTTCTGGAAGTATTGACAAGACCAATCCTACGTATTTAGCACTTTATACGTATATTCGCCATGTTGATTTTATCACTACTCAGAATCTTCGAATCGCACAGTTTGACGAAGAAGAATCTCACAAAGACTTACTATTAAAACTAGGATTATAATGCGAATTATTTCTGGAAAACATCAAAGAAGGAAGATTACACCCCCTAAAAATCTTCCAGTACGCCCTACTACTGATTTTGCTAAAGAAGCTTTATTTAATATTTTACGTAATCGATTCTCAAGTTATGAGAACTATGACGTTTTAGATTTGTATGCAGGAACCGGAAATATAAGTTTGGAGTTTGCTTCTAGAGGTGCGAAAACCGTTACGAGTGTCGATTCTAACATGAAATGTATTCAATTTATTAATAAAATTTCAGAAGAGTTAGATTTACCTATTCAAACACATCGTATGAATGCAGAGCAATATGCTGCAAATGTTAATGGAACTTACGATATAATTTTTGCCGATCCACCTTATCATATTAGTGATGAAGACCTGCAGACATTAAATGAACTTGTATATAATAATCTTTTAGCAGAAGGAGGACTATTTATTATCGAGCATTCAAAACATGCATTGAAAAAGATAGAATTGCCACAAGAAGTAGATAGACGAAAATATGGTGGAACTATATTTACCTTTATAGAGAAAAATAAAAATGCAGGTCTATAAGCCGGATTCTGTACTATAAAATAGCCCTTATCATTTATCTAGGTGTAGAATTACTCCTACACTCGAGCTGCCTACCCGCTTGCATAGGGCGGGAACCCTAAAGTACAAGTTTACATGGCATTACACCGCATAGAGTTTGCCTGCTTTCACTACAGCATTATCTGTACCTTCTCTCTGTTGCACTAGTCCTATTCGTTTATAACGAATGACGGCTGTTAGCCGCTATGCTTCCCTGTGGTGTCCGGACTTTCCTACCGTACATAAAATACGATCGATAAGGCGACCTGCAAAGCAAAAATACAACTAAACAAATTAAGATATCCAATCTTATTAGATAATTTATTACTTTTTGATGGGTTTATAATACAACCATTTGTTCTTCACTGTTCTAAAATTAATAGAGTGATTTTATAATATTAAATTGTAAAATTTGAACAGATATACCTTCGTTTATTATTTTATTAATGCGACTACATCGTTATATTTGCACTGAAGCCTATGGAACACTTTATAGTATCAGCCCGAAAACACAGACCTACACAGTTTAACGAAGTTGTAGGACAGCGTACCATTACCGATACGCTAGAGAACGCTATTGCCAATAATCATTTGGCTCAAGCACTACTTTTTACTGGTCCGAGAGGAGTTGGTAAAACAACATGTGCTCGTATTTTAGCAAAACGCATAAACGAAACGGATAGTGAGCAAACCGATGAGGATTTTGCGTTCAATATATTTGAATTAGACGCTGCATCCAATAACTCTGTAGATGATATTAGAGAGTTAATCGATCAAGTACGTGTTCCACCACAAGTAGGAAAGTATAAGGTATATATCATAGATGAGGTGCATATGTTGTCTACAGCAGCATTTAATGCTTTTCTTAAAACATTAGAAGAGCCACCTAAACATGCTATCTTTATCCTAGCAACAACCGAAAAACATAAAATAATACCTACGATTCTTTCAAGATGTCAAATATTTGATTTTAAAAGGATTACGGTAGTTGATATAAAGAACCACTTAAAGTTAATTGCTGATAAAGAAGGCATAGAAGCAGATGATGATGCCTTACATATTATCGCACAAAAAGCCGATGGAGCATTGCGTGATGCCTTATCTGCTTTTGACCGAGTTGTAGGCTTTTCTGGAAAACACCTAACTCGTGAAGCGGTAGCGGAGAACTTAAATGTTCTGGATTATAGCTATTATTTTGAGATGACTTATTTGCTATTAAAAAACGATATTCCAAATGTTTTTCTAGCTTATAATGAAATATTAAATAAAGGATATGATGGACATCAGTTCATTCGTGGTTTAGCTTCCCATTTTAGAGATTTATTAGTAGGACAAAACTCATCTACAATAGCTTTATTAGAGGTTGGTGATACTGTTAAAGAAATGTATCTAAAACAATCAAAAATGGCTTCTACTCCATTTTTGAAAAAAGCAATTAGTCTTGCTAATGCGTGTGATTTAGCTTATAAAAACAGCCAAAATCAACGTTTGTTAGTTGAGCTTTGTTTGTTAGAGCTTGCATCTTTAAATAGTACGGAGGAAAAAAAAACTGAAGTTGAAAGAGTAATCCTTCCACCTAAAGCAGTTGAACGCACTACGGATACTCCTAAATTTGCAGGAACACAGCCACAAAAAACTCAGATTCCTTCACAAAATATAGATATTAATAATAATCCACCTTCTTCTCATGAAAATAACTTAAAAGTTCCTGTTACAACAGAAATGGAGACTTCGGAGGATAAAGAATATTCGGAAGAAATACGTGTAGAAGATTCAAAAGCTAAAGAAGAGTTACCAACTACGCAAGTAGGAACCGAAGAGCGAGAAGAGTTGAAAAATAATACACCAGAAATTGTCGTTGCCGGTACTATTGAAGAGCCTAGGAAAATTGAAGAAAAGCCTAGATTAAGAAAAGTATCTAGATTAAGCCTAAATAGTGTACAACAAAAACAGGAGTTAAAAAAAGAATTAGAGTCCTATAAGCCAGAGCATATAGAGAGACCTACCAATGCTTTTACGCAAGAAGAGTTTGAAAAAGTTTGGAGAGAATACTGTGAAGTAGTAAGCAGAAAAAGAAAACATAATTTACTTTCGCATTTAAGTATGTCTATTCCAACTGTTAACGGGAGTATTGCTCACGTAGAGTATCCTAATAATATAATTAAGATTGAAGTAGAGCGCGATAGAAGCAATTTCTTAGAGTTTATAAGGGAAAGACTTCAGAACTACGATTTTGATCTTGAAATAACGGTTAACGACACAATTACAAAGAAATATGTCTATACCGATAGGGAGATTTATGATAAAATGACGGAAATAAACCCTAAACTGCATAATTTTAGACAAGAATTAGATTTAGATTTCTAATATTTTGATTTCATAAAGTTTTATTGCGCTTAAAACTCTGCTCTTACAATTCATTATCAAGACTTATAAATTCTGTATTTTTGTAAGACTATGAAATTTAAGATTGTATCCGATTTTGAGCCAAAAGGCGATCAGCCAGAAGCAATAAAACAATTGGTTTCTGGAATAGAAAACAATGATAAATACCAAACCTTATTAGGAGTAACTGGAAGTGGTAAAACCTTTACTATGGCTAATGTTGTAGAGCGATTACAGCGCCCTACTCTAGTTTTAGCTCATAACAAAACGCTTGCAGCACAATTATATTCCGAATTTAGAAATTTCTTTCCTGAAAACGCTGTAGAATATTTTGTGTCTTATTATGATTATTACCAACCAGAAGCCTATATTCCTTCTTCTGGGACTTATATAGAAAAAGATTTATCTATAAATGATGAAATAGAAAAACTTCGACTTAGCACTACCTCTTCCCTACTTTCGGGGCGAAGAGATGTTATAGTTGTAGCTTCGGTTTCTTGTCTGTATGGTATTGGTAATCCTACAGAGTTTCAGAAAAACGTAATAGTTTTAGAAACTGGGCAAATACTTTCTCGTACTAAACTTTTACATCAACTTGTACAAGCATTATATTCTCGAACAGAAGCCTTATTTAATCATGGTAACTTTCGAGTAAAAGGAGATACAATAGATATTTATCCTGGTTACGCAGATAATGCATTTAAAATTCATTTTTTTGGAGATGAAATTGAGGCTATTGAAGTATTTAATCCGGAAACCAATGAATTTATAGATGAATACGATAAATTGCAAATCTATCCAGCGAATATGTTTGTTACCTCACCAGATGTTTTACAAAATGCCATTAAGGATATTCAAGATGATTTAGTAAAACAAGTGGATTATTTTAAAGAAATTGGAAAGCACCTTGAAGCAAAACGTTTAGAGGAACGTACCAATTTTGATCTAGAAATGATTCGAGAACTAGGATATTGTAGTGGGATAGAAAACTATTCACGTTATTTAGATCAGCGAAATCCAGGAACACGTCCATTCTGTTTATTAGATTATTTTCCAGACGATTTCTTAATGTTTATAGACGAGAGTCACGTATCTATACCGCAAGTTAGCGCAATGTATGGTGGAGATAGATCCAGGAAATTAAACTTAGTAGAATATGGATTCCGTCTTCCTGCTGCCTTGGACAACCGGCCTTTAAAGTTTGAGGAATTTGAAGCACTGCAACAAAAAGTTATCTACGTAAGTGCTACTCCTGCAGATTATGAATTAGATAAAAGCGATGGAGTCTATGTAGAACAAGTTATTCGTCCTACAGGTCTATTAGATCCAATAATTGAAGTGCGTCCTAGTTTAAATCAAATTGATGATTTATTAGAAGAAATTCATCTTCGTGTAGAAAAAGACGAGCGTGTACTGGTTACAACACTGACAAAACGTATGGCCGAGGAGCTTACTAAATACCTGTTGCGTATGCAAGTACGTTGTCGTTATATCCATAGTGATATTGACACTTTAGAACGTGTTGAAATCATGCAAGATTTACGTAAAGGATTATTTGATGTACTTGTAGGAGTAAATTTACTTCGTGAAGGTTTAGACTTACCAGAAGTTTCTTTAGTTGCAATCTTAGATGCTGATAAAGAAGGTTTTCTACGTAGCGAACGTTCTTTAACTCAAACTGTAGGAAGAGCTGCACGTCACTTAAATGGAAAGGCTATAATGTATGCAGATAAAATTACAAGAAGTATGCAAGCAACTATAGATGCTACAGATTATAGAAGATCTAAACAGATAGCTTATAATCAAGAGCATGGCATAACACCTACCGCAATCAAAAAATCATTTGAAAATAGCTTAGCGGATTATCGAGAATTGAATACAGATAGCTATGATCCTGTTTTAAAAGCTGCAGAAGAAAAAGTAGAATATCTAAGTAAGGCTGAAATCGAAAAGAAAATTAGAGAAACAAGAAAAGCTATGGAAGCTGCCGCAAAAGAATTAGACTTTATGATGGCAGCCCAGCTTAGAGATCAAATGCAACTATACCAACAACAATTAGAGAATGCACATTAATAATTTACGATGTCATAATTTAGGGCTTATATTTTGTATAGGATTTATAAGCTTTTTTAGTTTAAATGTAGGTGCTCAAAATATCCATAAAGCAGATAGCATTCGTGGTAGTATTACCCCAGAACGCGAATGGTGGAATTTAAAGCATTATGAGCTAAGAGTAACAATAGATCCAGATACCAAGACTGTGGTGGGAAGTAATAAAATTCGATTTGAAATACTAAATCCTAACCATAAATTCATGCAGATCGATTTACAAGAACCGATGCAAATCGATAGTATCGTACACCAAAACAATTTATTAGAGTTTTCTCGATCGGGTATGGCGCATTTTATCCGGTTTCCTAAGGATGTTGTTTTTCATGAACAAGAAAGAGACTCTCTAACTATTTATTTTTCAGGTAATCCTATAGAAGCTAAAAATGCACCATGGGATGGAGGTATTATTTGGGATAAAGATGCAAATGGCGATCATTTTGCTGCTAGCGCAGTACAAGGTATCGGTGCAAGTGTTTGGTGGCCAACAAAAGAACACAGTTACGATAAACCAGACGAAGGTGTAGATTTATACTACACTACGGATAATCGATATGCGATAATTGGTAATGGGAGGCTTATTTCTTCCTATGAAACGGGTCAAGGAAAGCGTACATGGCATTGGCAAGTACAAAGTCCAATAAATAATTATAATGTAAGTTTCAATTTAGGAAAATACACTACC
>JAJYTI010000126.1 GCA_021793135.1 Bacteroidota bacterium | reverse complement strand
GGGATCTCTAGCTTGACTCGACTTGTTCAGAATTTCTTTATCAATATTCTCCCTTTATTTGCCAACTCGTTTATAGCGTTAATTCTTATGTTCAATGCGAATTTCTGGGTAGGTCTAGTAGGATTATGTATTGTACCTGTCTATATGTACATCACTATAAAACAAGCTAGAACATTAGGTGGTTGGCGAAGAAGAATGCGTGGTTTTAGAGAAGCGAAAAGTCAAGGAATTGTCAATATAATTCAATCGATTACGGTTATAAAATCTTTTAACCGCGAACAAATCGAATCGGAAAAACAAGACCAAATTCAATATGACATTACCGAAAACCAACTTAAAACACAAAAAACTGGATTCCTATTCAACGGTGTTAAGTCTTTTGTAGAGCAAATTGGTGTAGTTATCATCATTATTCTTACTGCATACCTAGTATTAGACGGAAAAATGAGTATAGGAATGATTATGTTCCATATACTACTTTTCAATAACGTTACCGCCCCTATTGGTCAGTTGCACAGAATATTCGATGACATGAATGATGCTATGATTTATTCTGAGAGCTTTTTTGAAATCCTAAATGCCGATGATGAGATTGAAAATTCTGGAGACTATCGTCCAGAAAAAATCATGGGAAAATTCGAAATGAAAAATGTAGATTTTGTATATCCTAACGGCACACAAGCTCTATACAATGTAAATATGACCATTGCACCTAACAAAATTACTGCACTGGTGGGTTTAAGTGGCGCAGGAAAAAGTACGATTGTAAATCTACTAGATAAATTCTATGAACCCACAAAAGGACAAATTCTATTAGATGGAGTTCCAATAGAGAACTATGACACCCAGTTCTTACGCAGAAATATTGGTTTGGTTCTACAAAAGAATCATATATTCAGTGGTACCATAGAAGAAAACATCCGATATGGAAACCCAAATGCTAGTAAAGAAGAAGTTTATGATGCAGCCAAACAAGCCTATATTTATGACCAAATAATGGCTTTACCAAAACAGTTTGAAAGCAATGCACTTTTGCTTTCGGGCGGACAGCAACAGCGTATTGCTATTGCCAGAATGTTTTTAAAAAATCCTCCAATTATATTCTTAGATGAACCAACGGCTAGTCTAGATGCTATCGCTACAGAACAGATTAAAGCAAGTCTAGACGCTATTAAAAAGAATAGAACGGTTATTATTATCTCTCATAGTATTTCACAGATTATCGATGCAGATTGTATTTATGCGATGGAATTAGGTAAAGTAGAAGAAAGTGGTCCGCACGAAGAGATTTACAGCCTAAATGGTGTGTATAAAGATATATTCGATGCTATGGCAAGAAGCTTAAACATCGATAAAATTGCCAAGACTTATGATGAGGAGGAGGATGAGAAAAATAAGGATATTTAATTGTTAGACATTAATTGATTTCCTAACAAAACTATAATACAAATAAATCACCTCTTTTTGTTTAATTAAATCTTTTAATTATTCTTTTTACTTGGGATAAATATCCATCACCAAACAGATTCAAATGCACAAGCAAATAATACAACTGCCATATATCTATACGAGATTCCCAATCATATTCTAAGGGAAAACTCTCATGGTAAGAGTTAAAAACTTCTATTGGGAAACCTCCAAATAAATGCATCATAGCGATGTCCATCTCTCTAGGTGCATAAGCAATAGCTGGATCGATTAGAACCGGTTGTCCATCATTTGACACTAGATAATTTCCATTCCATAAATCTCCATGCAATAATGCACTAGGTTCTTCAGGAATCTCTTTACTAACACGAGTATAAAAAGAGGATAATCTAGAAAAATGATAACCTTTGTCTACCGCCATTTTAAACTGCGGCTCTAAACGCTGCAGTATGTAAAACTCCGAAGCAGTTTCTTGAAAAGAATTATACTGAGGAAGACTTCCAATATAATTATCGTAGTCCAAACCAAATTTAGAATTGGTATTCCTATGCAATATGGATAAGCGTTTTCCAAAATCATACCAAAAAGTAGAAGGCTTCGCACCAGAAGGGAGATATTCCATAAGCAAGTACGCGGTATTGTTTATCTTCCCATTTGCTATCACTTGTGGAATTTTAAAGCTATTCGTAGACTGCAATAATTGTAACCCCCTAGATTCTACAACAAACATGCTTGGAAACTTATCAGCATGATTACATTTTAATACAAACCCACCTTTATTTGTGTGCAATCGATAAACTTCATTAATATCTCCTCCAAGTAATACCTTACTAGTATGCAGTATTAAATTATTTTGAGTCGCAATTTCATGAAGTATCTCTTCCATAGCAAAGTCAAATTAAACAAGCCAATGTATAAAAACATTGGCTTGAAGTCTATTTTATAGTTTAATAAATTGCTCGGTATGCGTATAGTCTGACGGATATGCACCTACTTGTAATAACATAGGACGAAGTACAAATTCAAAATCCAAAGCTTCTACTTTTCCATTTTTACCAATATAAAATTGCATAAACTCTTCTCTTTGAGCAGGATTCTTCCACACCGCTCTAAATGTATCGAAATGCCAATGTTCTAATTTAGCTTCAAGGCCTTCTGTATCCCAAAAGTATATTACTAAATCTTTACCACTCTTCTTTACTTCTACTTTTCCATACCCTTCGGACTCATATACCCCGACATACGCTTCTAATGACAAACTTGGTTTTGTGTTCTTTACTCGAGCATCGTGTATTTTATTTCTTGCTTCCAAAGCCTTTTTATATGCCTGTTTATGTCTGTTCAAATAATATAAACTCCAGTCTACATCCCCTTCTCCTAAGTAAGCATCCATTACTTGGTATGCTATAGCATTACCTAAAGTATTAAAGGTATTTCCTACCACGATAATACCTAAATTTAATTCTGGCATAAGATAAAGAGAAGTATTAAATCCATCGGTTGCTCCACCATGAGTCAATACTCGATTTCCTTTATAATCTAAAATATTCCAACCAAACCCATATGTAGCTTGTGATGCCATAGCATCGTTTATTGGTCTAACCATTTGTGGTTTATGAATCTCATTCATCTGTTTTTCACTAACAATAGTTTTTCCTTTATATTCTCCCGCAGTTCCTAATTGCATTAACATCCATTTATTCAAATCATTTACCGAAGCATTTACACCACCAGCTGGTCCTGCATTATCCCAATTCCTTCTAGGTATAGAAACTACTTTGCCGTCTATTTCCTGATGTGGATATGCCAAATTATCATTTTCTTTTAATTGTGTAATACTAGTTGTTGCAGAGTACATTTCTATAGGACGGAATAGTTCTTCGGTTAAAAACACATCCCATGTGCGTCCATCTGTATATTCTATAATTTGTCCTGCTAAGGAATACATCACATTATTATAGACATAACTTGTACGGAAAGGTTTTTCTAAGTTCATATAACGCATTTGGTATAACACCTCATCACGAGAACTATTAGTCATAAATTGCAGTCTATTACCTAAAATACGCCCTAGGCCAGATCTGTGTGTAAGTGCGTCTCGAATTGTAAGTTCTTGTGTGACCCAAGCATCTTTTAATTGAAACCAAGGTATATGTTTAGTAATCTTATCATCCCAACCTATCTTTCCTTGGTCTACTAATATTCCTAATGCTGCAGCAGTTATATTTTTACTCACCGATGCAATACTAAATATAGTATTTGCGTCTACTTTATCTCCACCACCTAATTGTTTTTCTCCAAAACCTTTGGCATAGACGACCTCTCCATCTTTTACAATTCCAACTGCAAGTCCTGGAATTTTCCAATCCTCTCTGCTAGCATCTATCCAATTATCAAAATCTTCTGGAAGTCCGTTTTGAGCAAAAAGTGAAGAGTAAAATATAATTGCTAAAAAAACAAGCGTAAACCTAAACCACCTAAAATAATTTTTCATCATAATTAATAAATTTTTCATAAAGATAACCACAATCTTATATTATAGCACAACGGTTATTTAGACACATAAATAGACTGTATATTTGCTGTTTTCCTATCTTAAATTGGGTAGTGTAATTGCTAATAAATATTTATACTATGATTTCGGCAAAGTCTAAAGAAGAGTTTCTAAATGGAGAAGTAATATTAATCGACAAACCGCTAGAATGGTCTTCTTTTCAGGTTGTGAATAAGGTTCGCTGGTTATTAAAAAAACAGTTCCACTTAAAGAAAATAAAAGTTGGTCATGCCGGCACATTAGATCCGTTGGCCACAGGCTTACTCATTTTATGTGTTGGAAAATATACTAAGCGTATAGAAGAGTTTCAAGCTCAAGACAAGGAATATACCGGAACTATTCTACTTGGGGCTACTACTCCTAGTTATGACGCAGAAACCGAAGTAAATCAAACTTTTCCTACAGATCATATAAATGAAGAGTTATTAACCCAAACAATTAAAGACTTTATTGGAGTTATTCAGCAACGACCTCCTGTTTTCTCTGCATTAAAGAAAGATGGGAAACGGCTTTATGAATATGCAAGAAAAGGCGAAGAAATAGATATTCCAACTAGAGAAATAACTATCGACGAATTTGAAATTACAAGAATAGCACTTCCAGAAATTGACTTTAGAGTAGTATGTAGTAAAGGAACTTACATTCGTTCTTTGGCACATGATTTTGGGCAAGCATTAAAATCGGGAGGTTACTTAACAGCCCTTAGAAGAACTAAAATTGGTAATTTTAATGTGGAAAACAGTATGACTATTGAAGAAATAGATACTTACATTCGAAATATAGAGGAATAAATTAACAGCTGCTAGCTTATGATTAACGCTCATTTTGTAAAATAATGTAGATATTAGTAGTCTATGTTCACACATTCTACATACCGATCCCTTAGTGTAACTATTCTTCTTTTTTCTATAATAGCTATCGGTTTATATAGCATCCACTTAAAGAAAAAAGAGAAACATATTTTTAGTGTAGAATATTATATAGAAGAACCAGAAGATGATGAAAGTGAAGAAGATATTGAAGAGCAGGCAGATATAGAAACGCATAGAGCTTACAACGAAGCCATGGAGCATATCGCTAAAGCTGAGCAAGATTTCGAAGCCTCACAAACCGAATTTCAAGAACAAATGCAAGCCATGGAAGAGGCATTGCAGAATTCTAAAACTCCTACCGACCTACCAAAAGAAAACATTAGTGAGACTTATACACAATCAAGTGAAGTTATCCACAATGACAATGTGAAAAGAAATTCTACTGTTAGTTATAACCTAGAAAACAGAACTGCTATATATTTACCAAACCCTGTATATACTTGCCCTGGAAGCGGTATTATAGTTATCCACATCACTGTGGATAAGCTAGGCGAAGTTATCCACACCAATGTGGATAACTCAAAATCGACTACCACAGATAAGTGTTTAAAAGAACAAGCTCTCGAATATGCCAAACAATCAAAGTTTGATACATCGGAGAGCTCGAACGAAAATCAAAAGGGTACGATTACCTATCGTTTTATAGGTTCATGATGTGTTGATGTAACTCAACAATTTCTTCCATTAAATCTTGCCCCTTATTTTTATTATACCACAATTGTAACTCTTGTTTTATAGGTCCATCAATAACTCCATGTTTGGCTTTATAATCTAACAAAAGTTTAGCAGCAGCTGCAGGTCTTGGACCCCAAGTTCCTAACACTTTTTCTGTCTCTGGATCATAGATAATAAGCTTTGGAATAGAACGTCCACCATTCGTTAAATAACGATCCATAAGCTCTAAATTCTCATCACGAAGTACTAGTTTCATTTCTATATGAGAGTTTAATTCTTGGAGTTTATTTAAAACAGGTACAGATTGTGCAGCATCTCCACACCAACCTTCGGTAAGAACTATCCAATAAATATTTTTGGAAATTGACTCTATTTTATCTTTAATATCTTTCGGAACCTCTTGACGTTTATCCAATCTGTTAATGCGTGTTGCATTCAGCTTGGTATAATCCTGCATCATTTTTTCTTCCTCATTTGCAGGCTCTTTTACTATTTCGTTTTGGATATGTTCCAAATATTGGGTGTAGGACAATGCAGCTGGTAAGGTTTCCTGAATTACTTTTACGTTATTAACTTCTGTGTCTTTCATAAATAAATGCATTCTTGATTTCTAACAAAGTTAGTACCTTTAAACCTATAAAGCTTACAAGTATGAATTTAAAAGAAAGATGTGGATGGTGTACTACCGACCCTTTATATATTGCGTATCACGATTCGGAATGGGGAGAACCGATAAA
>JAJYTI010000002.1 GCA_021793135.1 Bacteroidota bacterium | reverse complement strand
TATTTCTGAGCAGTATTCTATCCAAGGGCCCAATGCATGGTAATAATGGAAACTTCCAAATTTTTCAAAGAAGTAGTTATTTAGATTTACAAATGGAATATACACTAACTTTATGCTATCATTTAAAATAGATTCATTTGCAACAAAGTCATTTGGCAATGTTTTTAAAGTATATTGAAGATATGCCGATGGATTCGTATTACTCCATATTTTGCGAGGCACTAATGTATAGAGTGGGGTATGGTAATAGAGTTTAACTTCGTCTATTTGTTTTAAATCTAGAGTAGAATTCTCTAAAACTCTAATAGTCCTTTCTAGAAGTTCTTCTGGACTAGCTAGCGAATAAAGCCAGCGTTCCCGTGCTTTCCATTCAATACGATTGGTATTTGCACAGGATATTAAAAAAGAAAGTCCGGTCAAAGATATTTGAACGGACAGTCTTTTACATTTATTTGATTCACTATTTATATTACTTATTTTCTTTATTTGAATCATAGAATTTCGGCCAATTTCCACTAGTGTTGATGTTTTCCATATCACCTACTTGAATATATGGTCCATTAACACCATCTACAGATTGTGTGTTCTTTTCTTGAGCTACCAAGTTTTGGTCTTGATCTTTTAAGATTAAATCTTTAGCAACACGTGCTTCGAATACCGCATATTGACTTCCTTTACGCTCAATGTGACCTGCACGAAGCTCAATTTTATCGTTTACGTCTTTGATAGGGATTTCCATCATTTTGGTATAACGATTACTGTTCTTAAATAATGAGTCTTTTACTGTTCTAAACCCAATAGTGTCAATAATAATATCTTCCTTATAGTATCCACCGTCCTCTGGATCTAATCCGAATGCAATGTTTGTTTCTCTATCAGGATAGCTAGTATCTCTACTAGTCGTTATAGCAAATTCAGCAGTTTCGATAAAATGAATTAAAGTATCATACGAATCTGTAAACTTACCATTTAGTGTTTGATAGGCAAGTTGCGCAGATTGGATATCTTTTAATTTCTCAATTACTTTGGCGTATCGAGCTTCTTTAACTTTGTTAAACTCTACTGGGCCATTGATGGCTTTTACAAGTTTCCAACCTAAGAAAACAATTACTGCCCATAGTACTATTCGTGTGACAATTCTCATTATAATTATAGTTTAAGGTATTTTCTAAAAAAATCAATATTCGCAAATCTACAATATTTTTTTATTGGTTAAAGTCTAAATGCCAAAAAAACATGTCTATCTTTGAGTTTACTAATTTAGTAAAAATAATGACTAAAGCAGAATTTTACAATTTACTTCTACAAGATTTTCCCCATACCGCCACAATCAACCAAGAAAAAGCATTAAAGCAACTTACAGGCTTTGTAATGGACGATGCTAACAATAGTATATTTTTACTCAAAGGATATGCAGGAACAGGTAAAACTACGATTATTGGCACACTAGTAAAAAATTTATGGAAAATATATAAATCGTCTGCATTACTAGCACCTACTGGACGTGCAGCAAAAGTAATAAGTAATTATTCTGGAAGAGAAGCTTCTACGATACATCGACGTATCTACCATCCCAAAAAAGAAAAAGGAGGTAAAGTAAACTTCACTCTTCAAAAGAATAAAAGCAAAAATACAATTTTCATAGTAGATGAAGCTTCTATGATTCCTGATAGAGATACATCTGGGCAAATGTTTAATACTAGCTCGCTATTAGATGATCTTATTACTTATATAGATGGTGGAATTAATTGCAAACTCATATTAATTGGGGATAGTGCGCAGCTACCGCCTGTTAAATTGGATATAAGTCCTGCACTGGATAGCCATACACTTGAAACCTATTTTGATAAAAACATTATAGAAATCGAATTGAATGAAGTAGTTCGTCAACAGCTGGATAGTGGAATACTAGTAAATGCTACCGAGATAAGAAATAGAATTCAAGATGGATTTTACGATGCTATGAAACTTTCTTGTTCTGGCATGCCCGACGTAATTCGTCCACAAGATGGCCATGAATTAATGGATGCTATTCAACAAAGTTATGCCGACAATGGCAATCAAGATAGTGTGTTCATTGTACGATCTAACAAAAGAGCGAATTTGTATAATCAGAATATTAGAAGTAGAATATTACATCAAGAGAATGAAATTGCTGCCGGAGACAACCTTATGGTAGTTAAGAACAATTACTTTTGGATTAAACCCAATTCCGATGCTGGATTTATTGCTAATGGTGATATAATAGAAATTCTTCGGATCAAAAAAATGAAGGAAATATATAGTTTCCGTTTTGCCGAAGTAGAAGTAAGAATGATCGATTATCCAAAAATGGCACCTTTTGAAACGGTGATCTTTTTAGATACATTAACCTCAGAATCCCCCTCATTAACCTATGAGGAAAGCAATAGATTATATCAAGAAGTTATGGCTGATTATACCGACTTGACTTCTAATTATAAGAAATACCAATCCGTTAGAAAAAACCCATATTTTAACGCTTTACAAGTGAAGTTCTCTTATGCTATCACTTGTCATAAATCACAAGGTGGACAATGGGATACTGTTTTTGTAGAACAACCTTATTTACCAGATGGCGTAAGTAAAGAATATTTACGCTGGTTATATACAGCTATAACACGAGCGCAAAGAAAACTATATTTAATAGGCTTTACACAAGATTTTTTTGAAGATGAATTCTAGAATTGTATAGAATGACATCTACTTATTGACATTGATTTTATTTGTATTTTTACCCAAAATAATTTTATATGAAAGTTATTGCAATGATTCCCGCACGCTACGCTGCTTCCAGATTTCCTGGTAAATTAATGAAAGATTTGTGTGGAAAACCAGTAATCATCCGAACTTATGAAGCTACAAAAAAAACAAATTTATTTGATGAAGTTTATGTAGTTACAGATAGTGATATTATATACAACACTATTATCGAATATGGAGGCAAAGCTATACGAAGCGTAGCTGAGCACGAATCGGGGAGCGATAGGATCGCCGAAGCAGTAGCAAATATGGACGTGGACATTGTAGTAAATGTACAAGGTGATGAGCCATTTACAAAAAGAGCGGGGCTTGAAAAATTATTAGATATATTTCATAGAGATTCAGAGAAGAAAATAGATTTAGGTTCTTTAATGAGTGAAGTAAAAAATCTAGACGACATTCAAAATCCTAATGTTGTAAAAGTAGTAGTAAATAACAAAAATCAAGCATTGTATTTCTCACGCTCACCCATTCCATATGTAAGAGATACTTCTATAAATCATCCAGTTTATAGACATATAGGCATTTATGCTTTTAGAAAGCAAGCATTATTAGATTTTGCTAATTGGGAAATGTGCGGATTAGAAGCAACTGAAAAAATAGAATGCATCCGATTTTTAGAGTATGGTAAAACAATTGAGCTAGCAATTAATAATGAGGAGACTATTGGTATTGACAGCCCCGAAGATTTAGAAAAAGCAATTAAATATATGCAAGAAAATAAAGCATAATATCTATCTCAAAATAGTTATAAAATAAAATTCCCTTTAGATAAAGTCTAAAGGGAATTTTTTATAATTATCTCTTACCTATTGCTTATAGAAAGGTGTTTTAACCACCTTTGCTGGAATTTGTTTCTTTCTAACTTGGATAAAAATTTCTGAATCAGGCATGCTATATTCTAAAGGAACATATCCCATACCTATCGCTTTACCAAGTGATGGCGACATAGTTCCGCTAGTAACTCGACCAATTTTGTTACCATCTGCATCTACAATATCATAGTCTTGTCTAGGAATTCCACGCTCAACAAGCTCAAATCCTACAAGTTTATTTTTAACTCCAGCTTCTTTTTCAGCTTGTAATTCTTCTGAATTAATAAAAGGCTTTGTGAATTTTGTTATCCATCCTAAACCAGCTTCAAAAGGCGAAGTTGTTTCGTCAATATCATTGCCATATAAACAGTATCCCATTTCTAACCTTAAAGTATCTCTGGCTGCTAGCCCAATCGGTGCAATATCAAAGGGCTTACCAGCTTCCATAATGGCTTCCCAAACTTTTAGAGCATCTTTGTTTTTAACATATACTTCAAATCCACCGCTACCTGTATAACCTGTTGCGCTGATTAACACGTCTTTAGCTCCTCCAAAAGTATTATAAGTGAAATTATAAAATTTTAGGTTCTCTAAATTTTCTTCTGTTATGGATTGCATAGCTTCAATAGCTTTTGGACCTTGAATAGCAAAAATAGAATAATCATCAGAAGCATTTTCAAGTTCAGCTCCTTCAGAGTTTTGTTTTTCTAACCATTTCCAATCCTTCTCAATATTAGAAGCATTAACTACTAATAAGTACTCTTTTTCGCCTGTTCTATATAAAATAAAGTCATCAATTATCCCTCCAGTTTCATTAGGGAAATAAGTGTATTGTGCTTTGCCTATACTTAAAGTCGAAGCATCATTACTGCAAGTTTTTTGTATAAAATCTAAAGCTTTTTCTCCACGAACAAATATCATTCCCATGTGGGAAACATCAAAAACTCCAACACCCTTTCTCACTGTTTCATGTTCTTTATTGACACCTTCGTAAGATACTGGCATATTATATCCAGCAAACGGAACTATTTTCGCTCCCAATTCTTTATGAATAGAGGCTAATGCTATTTCTTTCATATCTAACAAAATTTTATGCAAATATACTTTTTTCTATTTAAGAAAACCAATTATCTAAAGATTAGACTTCATTGTGGCTGTAATAGATAGGAGTTTTATAAATGTCTTGTAAGTTTTGGATAACAATTCAGACTCCTTCTTTAATATGAAACTTGTTTAGCACATTTAAAATATTATATTTGTCCAGCAATGTTTAAAGTAGAGAAAAATATAACCATTTTAAGATCATGGCTTCCGATAGTCATGATGTTTGTTATTTTATTATCTTCTTGTGCGACTAAACGCGGCTTCAAGTCTTTATTCAATTTTCCAACAAACACTACTAAAACGGTCAATAATACAAGTAATGGTAGTTTTATCAATGCACAAAAAACTTGTCTTAGCTGCTCTGATTTAGAAATAACAATCGCGGATCGGAGTATTTCATTGGATAAAGTTCCTACAGTAGCGTTATTAACAAATATTTTTAATGTTTTCTTAGTTACTATTGACTATGAGAATATTGTAGAAACTACCTATCTCACGCCTAATTTTTTTGGCGAAATTCCCAAATATCTCTTATTTAAAAAACTTATTCTTCACCATCTATAAAAAATGTTTTTGCATTTTTTATTCAATTATATAGGTAGAGTGGATGTTTTTAATTATTACTAAAACTTTCCAACTCCTTCTTATGTTTTTTATCCTCAAATATTAACAGCAGTATTTAACGAGCTGAAAATTGAGTTTAAAGGATACATTATTAATATTTAATAAAACAATTAATTTATGGTGAAAATAGTAAGAAAAATCATCTTATTTGGATTTTTGTTTACCGTTCCGATTTTTAGTTTCTCTCAGGGAACCCATGATCGGCTCCCTGATATATGGAATAAGGTTAAAAAAGACTATCCTGGACTCGCCTCTAAAGAAGTTCGTATTGAGGCAGCCAAATTAAATGAAAAAGCGATAGTAGGGGAGCGACTTCCTCAAATTAAAGGTCAAGCCCAAAATACTTATGCAACCTATGAAAGTACCATGGGTGCATTTTTTCCACAAGCGGGTCTGTTCAATGTGAGTGGATCTGACCAATTAACTGGAGCTTCGTTTTCCCCAAACACTTATGCTTCAGCTACAATAGAGTGGGAGTTGTTTTCTTTTGGTAAAATGAAAAATAAAGCCAAAGCTGCCCAATCGAATACTCAAAAGATCAATTTTGAAAAAGAGGCTTATAGGTTAGAGCTAAAAAAAGAAGTTGTACTCCGTTATATAAGTGTATTGTACAGTGAATCTCAATTAGAATCTAATATGAAAAATGTAGAAAGACTAAAGAAACTTACTCATATCACGGCAAGTCTGTCTCGAGCTGGAATAAAAAGCCATGCTGATAGTCTCTTGGCGTCTTCTTCTTATCAACAAGCTTTAGGGGAGAACGAGAAATGGAAAGGAGAAAAAAATGCAGCTTGGATTCGGTTAAGAGAGTTGTATGGAAATGAGGATTTTAATTTACTGCATGTTCATAGCTCATTTTTGAATCCTACACAAACTTTAAAAGAGAACAGAGAAGAGCAGATGCAGAGTCATCCAAGTTTAGAAGTTGTAAGATATACTCAAGAGTATTTACAATATAGTGGCAAATCTCAAAAAAAAGCATCTTTGCCTTCCATTAGTCTTTTAGGTGGATATGCTATTAGAGGTACTGGTATTGGGGCGGATGGTTGGGTTTCAGACAAATGGAAAGATGGTTTTTCCAATTCGGCGAATAATGCATTGATTGGAATTGGCATTACTTGGAATTTTACGGATGTATTTACACAAAATAAACGAGGGGAAAGTCAGATGAAAGAAGCGGAAAGTGTAGGTTTATTTTATAATAAACATCAACAATCATTAGAAGCGCAACTTTCTGCAATTCAAAACAAAATTAGCCATCAATATGTTGAGGTACAGAAAACGAAACAAGCATTAGAACAAGCAGAGCAGGCTTATTCCATGTATTTTGCCAGATATGAAAGTGGGTTGATGGATTTAAGTACGTTATTACAAATACAGCAACTATTAGAACAAGCTGAAAATAAACATATTACAACTGCTTATAATTATTGGTCTTTAATTGCTGTAGAATCTGAATTGATTAACAATTTCGACTATTTATTTAATAATTTATAATTCATAAAAATGAATAATTTAATACGATTTGCACTGCGGAAACCCATATCTATTATGGTAGCAGTACTAGCCATTATTTTCTTTTCTGTTATGGCAGTTAAGAAAATTAATGTTGATATTTTTCCTGAAGTAGAATCGCCAGCAATTTATATTGCTATGCCTTACGGAGGCTTGTCTCCTTCGCATATGGATGGGTTTATGGCCAATGAATTTCAAAAAGTATTACTTTTTGTAAGTGGAGTTCAAAATATTGATTTTAAAAGCATCCAAGGACTTACATTAATGAAACTTACATTTTATCCTGGTACAGACATGTCGCAAGCGGCAGCAGAACTTTCTACTTCAGTTTCAAGAGCTATGGGTTTTTTGCCTCCAGGTGCAGTGCCCCCTATGGTAGTAAGGTTTGATGGTAGTTCTTTACCAGTAGGGAAATTAGTTTTTGAAAGTGAGGAACGTTCTATTAATGAAATTCAAACGGAAGTCTTGACAAAAATTAGGCCAATGTTGGTTAATATCCCTGGTGTAACGGCGCCCGCTCCTTTTGGGGGTAGTGCTAGGTCAATAATTGTTAATGCTAATCCAGAATTGTTACAAGCCCATAGTCTAAGTCCTGAAGAGGTTACAATTGCTATTGCAAAAAGCAACCAGCCTTCACCAGCTGGGAACTTGCGTATAGGAGAAACCAATTATATGGCACCGATAAATTCCTTAGCAAAAGGTCCAAAAGAATTTATGGATACTCCCATTAAAAAAAATAATGACCGAACAATTTATGTCCGTGATGTGGCGGAGGTAATTGATGGAGCTGATATTACTTATGGATACGCAATGGTAAATGGTAATCGGACGGTTTATCTTCCGATTATTAAAAAAGCCGATGCTTCCACCTTAGATGTTGTTAGAAATGTAAAAAATTCAATAAGTGATTTTGAACATATCTTGCCTGAAGATATGAAAGTGCGTTATGAATTTGATCAATCAAAATACATTGAACAATCTTTAACGAATCTACAAATAGAAGGCTTATTAGGAGCTTTATTAACTGGATTAATGGTATTGTTGTTCTTAAAAGATTCACGTGGCGCTCTAATCGTAGTGCTGACAATTCCGATTGCATTATTGACGGCAATAACCACTTTGAAGTTGTTAGGACAGACTATCAACATTATGACATTAAGTGGTTTGGCATTGTCGATAGGAATTCTAGTAGATGAAGCAACCGTAACTATAGAAAATATTCATCAACATTTTGATGTGGGAAAACAGAAACAACAAGCTATACTAGATGCCTTATTTGAAATCTCTGTCCCAAAACTATTAATCCTATTGAGCATATTAGCAGTATTGACTCCTACTTTTATTATGACAGGAATTTCCAAAGATATGTTTATGCCATTGTCCATGGCTGTAGCTTTTGCTATGATAGCTTCCTTTTTAGCTTCCCAAACTTTTGTGCCTATCATGGCAAACTGGATGATGAAAGAAAAAGAAGTAGTAAGTATCTCTAAAAGGAAAAGAGCTTTTTTTGATAAATTCAGAGTACGATATTCTTATACGATGCGAAGGTGGTTTCCAAGGTCAACTCCTTTATTTGTATTGTATCTAATTATAGCAGTTGGAGTAATCGTATTACTTGTCAATAGGGTAGGGACCGATGTTATGCCCGTGTCTAATAATGGAGACTTCCAATTGCGTATCCAAGCTCAACAAGGTAGTAGAATCGAGAAAACCGAAGAGTTATTTCTTAATATTATTGATGATATAAAAGAGATGCTTCCAGACGAAGCAGTAGCTATTACTTCTGGATTTATCGGCTCACAATCACCTAATAATCCGATTAACCCCATCTTTCTTTTTACTAGTTCTTCAGATCAGGCAGTGTTAGAAATATCTATAGATCAAAATAAATATAAAGGCCTTATCGAAAATATTCGTGAGGATATTCGTGAATTGGTAGCAGAAAAATACCCTGAGGCTAATTTTAATTTTGAACCAATGGAATTGACCGAAAAAATAATGGGACAAGGGGCGATGACCCCAATTGAAATTAAAGTAGGAGCTAGGCAAGTACAAGCGGCTAAAGCATTTGCCGAAAAAATTCAAAAACAATTAACTTCGATATCTTACTTACGGGATATTCGTATTGCTGAGCCCGTAAATTACCCGGTTTTAGAAATCGATATCGATAGGGATTTGGCTGGACAATTTGGCTTGACTATTGAAGAGGTGAAAAACAGTTTGGTAGCTGCAACATCTTCTACAAGATTTACAAACAAAAACTTATGGATAGATCCTAATTCAGGTTTACCTTTTCAGGTTCAAGTCGCTTTGCCAGACGGCGATATTAATTCCGAAAAACAACTCAGGGCTTTACCGATCAAAGCAGGTAGTGTGCGACCAATACTTGAAGATGTTGCGGTAATTAGACATACGACTGCTCCTGCACAAGTAAATCGTAAAGGGCCAAATCGATATGTTACGCTTATTGCAAATATTCATGATAAAGATTTGGGAACTGCTTCTAGGGCGGTGAATAAAGCTATTGAAAATGCAGGTGAACCTCCAAAAGGGATTACTGTATGGACCGAAGGAACTATGAATTTATTGAGTGAAACTATGAGTAGCCTAATTTTAGGATTGGGAGTAGCCATTGTTGCAATATTTTTAATGATGTCAGCTTACTATCAATCGTTCCGCGTTCCTTTAGTAATACTATCAGTTATACCTGCAGTATTTGCAGGAAGCTTAATACTTCTTTATCTAACTGGTAGTACACTTAATCTACAATCCTATATGGGAATCATAATGGCGATTGGGGTATCTGTATCCAATGCAATTTTATTGATTGACCAAGGTGAGTTTTATCGAAAACGCCTTCTGCTTAAACCAGAAAACTCGGCACGGCTTGCAGCCGCATCCAGATTACGTCCTGTATTGATGACTGCAGCAGCAATGTTTGCTGGGATGTTGCCAATGGCAATTGGGATAGGAGAAGGCTCAGAACAAGTAGCTCCACTAGGTAGAGCGGTTATTGGAGGGTTATTAGCTTCTACACTTACTATTTTGTTGTTAATACCACATTTTTATTCGTCTATTATGTCAAGTGCATCAACCAAAAGCCCATCATTAGACCCTGAAGATAAAAATAGTGAATACTACATAGAAAACATTATTAAATAAATAAACATGAGTAATATATATCATCATAAAAATAACCTTTTTGCCAAATGGGCAATTATAGTTTTAAGTGGATTTACTTTATTTACTTCTTGTAATAAAAAAGAAGAAATAAATAAAGAAGAAGTTGTAAAGACAAAGAGTACAGAAAGTATAACATATCAAACAGAGCCAATTTTATTAATTCAGCCAGAATATAACATTAGCATTCCAGGCGAACTTGAACCTAGCGAACAAGTTTCATTGTATGCAAAAGTAGAAGGCTTTATAGAGAAGTTACATTTGGATATAGGTGACTATGTAAAAAAAGGTCAATTAATGGCTACTTTAGATGCTCCCGAATTAAATCAAAAATATGTATCGGATAAATCTGCAGAACAAAAGATTTATAGTGACTATCAATATGCTAAAAAAAATTATGAACGTCTACAACATGCAGCAAAGACCGAAGGAGCTGTTGCTGAACTTGAGTTAGAACGAGCAAAGAGCGCAATGAATAGCGCAGAATCTGCATACAATGCGTCTAAAGCACAAACTGGTCATAGCCAACAGATGCAAAATTATTTAAAAATTGTTGCTCCATTTAGTGGAATTATCACAGAAAGAAATGTTTCAGAAGGTGCGCTTGTAGGTCCAGGCTCCGGACAACCGATTTTTAAATTAGCACAAGAGAATAATTTAAAATTAAGAATAGCATTACCTGAAAAACATGTAGCTTCAATAAGAGACAGCATGAATGTAAGCTTTACTGTAAACTCACAACCAGGACATACATTTAATGCGATGCTATCTCGATCTTCTAAATTAATTAATCGATCTGACAGAGCTGTTATTCTAGAATTTGACGTAGAAAATGAGGAGCAACAATTAAATGGAGGAGAGTATGCTCAAGTAAAATTAAATTTACAGCGCAAGAGCCCTACATTTTGGGTATCTGAAAAAAATATTTTGAATACACAATCTGGCAGCTATATTTTAATAGAGGAGAAGAACGAAATACGTGAAATTCCTATTAAAGAAGGTATTAGGCTAGATGACAAAATAGAGGTCTTTGGCGACTTTAAAAAAGGAGACATGGTAATTATACGCCCAACAGAAAGGATGCTACAATAAATTACTTAATATCATTTATCTAATATAAAATGGCTACTATGAAATTTCATAGTAGCCATTTTATTATTGTTTATTTTAAACTTTACTTATAGACTGAATTCTACTCCTAAAGTCAAGCTGTTTAATGTAGCTTTATCTTCGATTCCTGTATAAGAAAGAATAGCAGCAACATTTCCAAAATCATATCCTAATTTAGGTCTGTAATAAAAACCTCCATCAGTATCTTTAGAAATACCAACAGCATAACCTAAGTCAGCACCTAAAAATACAGCTCTTTCTAGTCCAAAGTTAATTCTACCAGAAGCCGCAACAGGCAAATGCTGAATATCTTTTCCTTTTACTCCTTGGTATTCCTTAGCAGAAAAATGTGAAAAGTTAACTAGTGGACCAACATATACCATATCCGCAACTTCAAATAAATAAGATGCATCAATAGAAAGATTAACACTAGTTATGTCTTTAGCATCACCTAAAGGCAATCCTGCATTAAGACCTAACTTAATATCTTGATTAACTTGTGCGTTTGCAATAGGTGCAAGAAATAAAATAGCAATAATTAATAATCCTAGTTTTTTCATGTTTTATGTTTTTTAGTTGAGTATGCAATATATAAAGTATTAAGTAGAAATGATTTATTTTTATCAAACATTATAGTTTAATCACTCGAATTAACATAAATATTATATGGACCTCAAATAATTAGACAATTTCACTATTAAATATAACTTATGTGAAAACACATGTTTATTAAACAGTAATAATATGATCTACGTTTTGTCCTAATTGACGTTTTAAGTTAATTATAAATAATGAAAAGAATTCTACTATAAAATAGCATTTATAATTATCAGCGTTAATTTAACAATTTTATTTATCCAATTAACATAATAGAGAGACTTATTGTAAACGCAATTTATTAAAGTAATACTTAACAATAACACAACTTTTCGTTATTTATTCTGCTTTTAAATAAGAGAAACTCGATTTTATATTTGGGATTTCGTTTTTTTACTTTAATATTTGTTGGGAATGCAAATAGTATATTAATATGAAAAAGCACAATTTTCTAGCAATACTCATGATGGTATTGCTGGCGCAAATTGGTTTTGCGCAACAAAAAACGGTGACTGGTACAGTCTCAGATGATGGTGGAATTCCCTTATTGGGAGTTACTATTATTGTTAAAGGATCGTCTACAGGAACAAGTACCGATTTTGACGGTAATTATTCTATAACTGTAGACGAAGGAGAAACTCTTCTATTTAGCTATGTCGGTTACAATGACGTAGAAAAAGTAGTAGGCTCTGAAAATGAGATCAATGTTACATTGGTCGAAGATGCCGAGACATTAGAAGAGGTTGTAGTTACTGCTTTTGGTCGTACCATGACAAGAAACGAGTCCACCTCGAGTGTTGTAACTGTAACGGCAGAAGAAATCTCTAAATCACCTTTCGTAGATGCACAACAAGCATTACAAGGTAAAGTTTCTGGTTTAGTAGTTAATACAACATCTGGAGTTCCAGGAGCTGCGCCAGAAATTCGTATTAGAGGTATGAACTCTATTAACGCAAGTAATGCACCACTATATGTTGTAGATGGTGTTCCAGTAAACTCTGGAAACGTTGCCGATAATGAGGATATTACAAGTATTGACCTAATGGCAATGATCGGTACTTCTAATATTGAAAGTATTTCCGTATTAAAAGATGCTGCGGCTGTAGCGCCTTATGGTGCGGATGGAGCAAATGGTGTTATTTTAATTACAACTAAATCTGGATTAAGTGGAGACGCAAAATACAGTCTTAACTTCTCTACTGGAGTTATTAATCATGCCAAAAGTTCACTAAAAATGGTGAATGCCGAACAAAGATATGAGGCAATTCGTGAAGCTGCATGGAATACTTGGGGATCAGGACAATTCGGAAGTGGTGCCATTAGCTCGAGAGATGGCATCGATGATTTCTTTTTGGATCAATTAGGAGTAGATGATATCGAAGTATGGAAACAAAATGGAAGACCAGACATTAATTGGAATGATGAAGTAACCAATAAAGATGCTATAACAACAGGAGTAGATTTTTCTGTAACACAAGGAAACGAAAGATCTAAATTCTATGCAAGTTTAGGATATAACAAAACAGAAGGTACAGCATTAGGATCTGGTTTCAATAGATGGAATGGTTCTATCAAATATGATACGGACTTAAATGATAAATTAAACCTTAATATATCGGCTAACGTTTCTAATGTTGAACAAAATGCAGTTTTAGAAGAGGCAGCATATTTTTCAAACCCTAACTTAGCAAAGTACTTCTTGTCACCATGGGCAAATCCATATAATGACGATGGAAGTTATAATATTGGTAGTTCTTTCTCAGCATACTCTGGAGGATTGCATAACGTTCTTTATACTACAAAAGAAAATATTACAAACAATGATATTACTAGAGCAATCCAAAATACTACTTTAAGTTATGATATTTTAGATAACTTAAGCTTTAGAACTACTTTAGGTTTAGATTATACAATACGTTATTTTAAAGAATATCGTAACCCATTCCATGGTGATGGCGAAGATGAGAATGGTACAGATTATGAGAACTCTTTAAGAATGTATAGTTACACCTCTCAAAATGCATTAGATTACAACTTTACATTAAACGATGATCATAACTTTAGAATAACAGCAGTTCAAGAGTTTTCTAAATACAAAGACAATTACCTATGGGGTTATGGTGAAAACTTCCCTAATGGGTTCATGAACAACATGAGTGCTTCTGCTGCAAACTGGGAAGCTTCGAGTTCTTTCAATGATCAAATGAAAATGCGTTATGTAGGACTTGTTAATTATAACTTCGCAGAAAGATATTTAGTAGACGCATCTTATTCATATCAAGGAGACTCTAGATTTAGTAATAAGTTCGACAGCTTTTATTCTATTGGTTTAGGATGGAACCTACATGAAGAAGACTTTTTAATTGACAATGATGTAATCAACACATTGAGATTAAAAGCCGGATATGGTATTACAGGTAATGCGGGTATCGGAAGAAATAGATACCAACAACTTGTTGGGTACAACGCATATAGAGATCAACCTGCAGCAATTTTACAAGGTTATGGAACAGAAGCAGAGTGGGAGAAGAGTCAACGTTTTGATGTGGGCTTAAACTTTGGATTATTCCATAATCGTCTAGTTGGTGCTTTAGGATTCTATTCTAATAAAACAACAGACATGTTGTTTGATGTTCCACTACCATTAAGTGCTACTTATATAGGAGGATCTGTATTAAGAAATGCTGGAGAAATGACAAACCGTGGTATTGAATTTGAAATAGCTGGAGATATCATTCAAACACCAGATTTCAACTGGAATGCAGGAATCAATTTCTCTACTTTAGCAAACAAAGTAACTTCTATGCCAGAAAACTCTGAGACTATCACAAGTACATATGTTGTACAAAAAGGTCACAAAGTATATGAGTGGTACATGAAAGAGTGGGCTGGAATTAATCCAGACAATGGTTTACCATTATGGTATATCAATAGCAGCGAAAGTGATGCTACTACTAGTAATTATGCAGAAGCAGAAGAACAATATATGGGAACCAACCCATTACCTAAATATAGTGGTGCATTCTCTACAAGATTCGATTATAAAAACTTCTTCTTAGAAGGTACTTTATATTTCGCAGGAGGACATCAAGTTTATGAAGATTGGGCAAGATACACGCAATCAACCGATGGAAATGTGATTCTAGGAATGAACACAAGTCAAGCTGCATTTGATGGAGCTTGGAGAGAGCCAGGTGATAACGCAACTTATCCAAGATTCGATTTCGGTAGTAACGAGGTAAGCAATGCATATCAAGCATCTTCAAGATGGTTATATGACGGAGATTTTATGAGATTACGTGATATTGCAATTGGATATACTTTTGATCCAGAATTAATTGAAAGAACAGGTTTAGATGGATTAAGTATTTCAGTTAGAGGTTCTAACTTATTGACATGGGTGAAAGACTCTGATTTAGAGTGGGACCCAGAAGTAAGAACAAATGGTTTCACAAACCTTACAACTCCTCCTACTAAGTCGATCTTACTAAATGTTAATTTAAACTTTTAAACAATGAGAAAATATATTATAATAGGACTTGCCTTAGTCATGGGTTCATTAACCTCATGTTCACTAGACCCTACTTTAGCGGATAGTCATGAGATTGATATGGAAGATGATGTAAGCATGAGACAGTTTATAGATGGAGCATACAACACCATGGCGCGTAGTGAGTATATGGGTAGAAATTACATTATAGCTGGAGAAATCAGAGCAGATAATGTTTATTCTAATGGAAATAGTGGACGTTTTACATTAATGTCTGCAATGAACTTACAAAGTACAGATGGTGATGTTACCGATATCTTTAGATATGCATATGCTACTATCTCTAATCCAAATGTTGTAATAGCAACAGATTTAAGTACAGTAGAAGGTAGTGAAGCAAATAAAGCCCATATATTAGGTGAAGCATACGCTATTAGAGCAATGGCACATTTCGATTTATTGCGCCTTTATGGACAACAATATATTGACAATGGTTCCAATTTAGGAATTACATATGCTAAAGAATATAAAGCAGAAGATTTACAAATTCCTAGAAGCTCTGTTGAAGACAATAAAATAGATATCTATGCAGATATTGAAAAAGCTATAGATTATATGCTTCAAGGAGAATCTTCTGAGTGGGCAAATAATAAAACTAATTTTACTCTAGATGCAGTATTAGCACTAAAAACAAGAGTAGGTACTTACTTTAAAGAATATGATATTGTAGAAGATGCTGCAAGTCAATTGGAAGGTAAGTATGAAATTACACCTGCTAACAAACTTGTGGAATACTGGAGTGATTCTAATCCAGGTGCGGCTTCTATTTTTGAGCTTGCTCAAAGTACTACCGATAACGCTGGTATTAACGGTTTAGCTTACATCTATAGAGGAGATTCATATGGAGACGTTCAAGCTTTCAATAACTTAATCGAAGATGCAGAATTTGATAGCGATGATGTTAGAGCTTCAGAAGATATGATAGGTTATGAAAGTGAAGATAGTAACAAGCTTCGTAATTTAGGAAAATACCCTTCTGGTGGTGATAGATTAGGTTCGGATAACATTAAGTTATTCCGTTATGAGGAAGTGGTATTAAATTATGCAGAAGCAGTGCTAGAAACAAACCCAAATAAAGCATTAGAACTTTTAAATGATTTGGCGGAAAATAGAAATGCTAGTGAATATGATGCTAGTGATGTAACGCTTGAAAATATTATTAAAGAGCGTAGAAAAGAATTGATGTTTGAAGGATTCCGTTTTCATGACTTAGCAAGACATGGATTAGATATACCAGAAGTAGATCCAAATACTTCTAATAACCACGGATTAGTTCCTGCAGGAGATAATAGATTTGCTTTCCCTATACCAAGGAGAGAGATAAATACTAATAAGAGTGTAGAACAAAATCCAGGCTACTAATATTAAAAGTAATTCTTTGAATTAGCCCGAAAGCGGTTGTTTTAAAAACAACCGCTTTTTTATTTCCATAAATTTAGAATTATATATAATATATATTTACCATCATATTACTTAACACAATTATTAAATACACAAATAAAATGAATATCCAATAAACTAATTTTTGTTATTAACATATATAATAAGGTTTAACAAATCATATAAGTATATGTATTATGTTAATATAGATACGCTGCTATTTGAATATTAAAATAATATTTGCATATTTGGTATTAAACCATAAAAACTGTTAATATGAAACAAAAGTACACTTATCTCTCAGTATTATTTATGATACTGTTTGTGCAAATTAGTTTCGCTCAAAAGAAATCCGTGACTGGAAAGGTTACAGATCCAGATGGAGTACCTTTATTGGGCGCTACCATTTTAGTAGTCGGTACAACTAGCGGTACAACAACCGATTTTGACGGAAACTATTCCATTTCAGCAGAAGAAGGAAATGTCTTAGAGTTTTCCTATGTTGGATTTGAAACAATAACTCGTACGGTAGGCTCTTCATCTACATATGATGTAACCTTACAACCAGAAGCCAATATCATGGATGAAGTTGTATTAGTAGGGTACGGGGTACAACGTAAATCAGAAGTTACTGGAGCTATTTCTCAAGTAAAAGGAGATGATGTTAAAAACTTAGTTACCCCATCTTTCGAATCACAATTAGCGGGTAGATCTTCAGGAGTACAAATTACCACACCAGGTGGAGTAATTGGAGAAGCACCAAGAGTAAACATTCGAGGTATAGCTTCTATAAACTCAGGAACAGGTCCATTATATGTAGTAGATGGTGTTCCTTATGCTTCTACCTCACAAGGAGCAAACGTAGATATTAACCCATTGGCCGACTTGAACCCTAATGACATTGAATCTTTTGAAGTTCTTAAAGACGGAGCAGCATCAGCTATTTATGGTTCAAGAGCTGCAAATGGAGTAATATTAATTACAACAAGAAAAGGACGTAAAAACTCATTCGAAGTTAATTATTCCTCTCTAACAGGGGTAGGAAGCCCAATGAATAAATATAAGCTACTGGGAACCAAAGACTTTATAACTATTTCTAATGAAAAAACAGCTAACGCAGGTGTATCGGATTGGGCTGCAGGAACAGATTTTGACACAGATTGGCAAGATTTAGTATTACGTAGTTCTGCATTACAAATAGATCAAAACGTTAGTGTTTCTGGAGGTACCGATATGGCTACTTACTATCTTTCTATCGGATATGGAGAGCAAGAAGGTACTTCTATTGCAAACGAAATGGAAAAGTACAACATACGTGCAAGAGTAGAGCAAGACTTTAATGATTGGTTAAGCGCAGGAGCTACAATTGCTGTGACAAGAAATAGCATCTCTGCAATGAACAAAGGGAATAACTCTTTATCTGGTCATATGTTTAATGCTACTAAGCAATTACCAAATATCCCTGCTTATGATCCTGACAACGAGACAGGATACAATATTACTGAGACAGGACAAATCGGGAGATGGGACAACTATAGCAACGTAGGTGCACAGTTACCTAACATTATGTACGCACTAGACCACAACTATTATAAATCTAAGTCTATGCGTAACATCATAAATGCTTTTGCTAACGCTAACATTCTTGATGGTTTATCCTATCGATTCCAAATAGGAATGGATTATGGTACAAACGGAGAACGTATGTATTGGAACCCTGTTCATGGAGACGGTTCAGGATATAACGGATACTTACGCCAATACAACTTTGACAATCAATTATGGAACGTCCAAAATATTTTGAGCTACAATAAATCATTCAATGACGTGCATAACCTAGGCCTTACTGCAGTAGCAGAATTCCAACAACAGAAAGATGCTTACTTCTCTGCATTAGGGAAGGATATTGCTAGTGAGTATTTCAATAATCAAATTATTACCGATGCTTTTGGTGAGCAAGAAATTAGTGGTTATAAAGAAGAGCAAGGTATCAAATCATTTATTGGTCGTGCTACATATAACTATGATGAACGTTATTTCTTACAAGCTTCTATTCGCCGTGATGGATTATCTAATCTACACCCAGACAATAGATGGGAAAACTTTATCGGACTATCTGCAGGTTGGACAATTTCCAATGAAGAGTTCTGGGGCGATATCAGCGAAACTATTAGCGATTTAAAATTACGTGGTTCATATGCTGAAACTGGGAACACTAATATTGGTGCATATCCTTATTTAGGAGTTTATGGATTAAATAAATATGGTGATGACACAGGATATGGATACGCTCAATTTGGTAACAATGCCTTAGTGTGGGAGTCTACAAATAAACTAAATATAGGTTTAGATTTCGGACTATGGAACAACAAAGTATTCTTCTCTGCAGAGTACTTTAAGAATGAGACCAAAGACATGATTATTAATAAATCTACTGCACCATCTTTAGGTATACCAGGTAATATCATCAAAATTAATGCGGGTGATATGAGTAACTCTGGTTTTGAATTTAGCGTAGATGCAACGGTAGTAGATAATGGTGAATTCCGTTGGAACACTGGAGCAAACATAAGCTTCAGCAAAAACAAAGTATCTAACTTACCAGATGGAGCAGATATTTTCCCTGAATACTCATCAAATGCTTCTATTAATGGAAACATTATTATTCGTGAAGGAGAACCAATTAACTCTTTATATGGATATGAATATTGGGGAGTAAACCCTGCAAATGGTGCTCCAGTATATTATAAAGGAGATGGTTCTTTGGTACAAATAGACTACAATACTGGTAGCTATTATGTATTCGATGAATCAAATCCTGGAGATATGTCACAAGCTAGCTCATTAAGTAGTAGTGAGGATCGCAAACTATTAGGTCAAACTACACCAAAATATTTTGGAGGTTGGAACAACACTTTGACTTATAAAAACTTTGACCTATCATTCTTATTCCGTTTCAGTGGTGGTAATAAAATATTTAACTACACACGTCGTGAATTATTGACACAAGAGTTCAATAACAACTCAACGGAAATTCTAGGTAGATGGCAAAGCCCTTCAAACCCAGGTGACGGTGTAACACCAATGTTATGGGCTGCAGGTAATGGAGTAGTTAACAACAACGTATTAACTTCAAGATTTGTAGAGAAAGGAGATTTCATCTCGTTAGACAATATAACATTAGGTTACAATTTTGATAGAGAACTTTTAGAACGTGCAAGTATCGATGCATTACGTATCTATGTAGCAGCACAAAACGTATTTATGATTACTGATTATAAAGGCGTAGATCCAGAGATGATTACTTCTTATGGTGTGGATGCATTCGGAACACCAAAATCTAGAATTGTTTCTCTAGGAGTTAACTTAAAACTTTAATAGATACTATTATGAAAAGAATTTATAGAAATATTATAGCAGTCGCTTTCGCTATCGCAGCGATAGGCTGTTCTGATGAAACCTTACTAGATAAGGTTCCCTACAGTAGTGTAGCAGAAACCATGGCTTTTGACAGCCCCGAAAGTATAAAACTAAGCGTAAATGGTATGTATGAGGCTGCTGCAATTGGAACTTTTGCAGGAGCTGGAGGAAGAGGATACGTTTGGGGTGCAGCACACATTCAACAAAATGATTGTAGAGGAGAAGACGTTGTAAACACAGCTTCATTCTATCAGGTTACTTATCTTTCTACCTATGACGCCACAACTGCAAACAATATGTATTATTGGCATGATGGATACAACTTAATTAACAAAGCAAATATTGTTATAGAAGGTGTAACCGAAGCAATGGCAGAAGGCATCATTTCGGAGGCAGAAGGAAAAGATATTATTGGCCAAGCACGCTTCTTAAGAGCAATTACACATTTTGAATTAAATGTACAAATGGCGAGACCATACAATCATACTTCCGATGCAAGTCACTTAGGAATTATTCTTAGAGAAAATGCTATTAACTCAGAAGAGTCTTTAGAAGAAGCAGAAGCACATGGAGCTAGATCTACAGTTCGAGAAGTTTACGAACATGTTTTAGCAGATTTAGATTATGCTGAAGAGAACATTACCAATACTTCTTTAATCTATGCTAGTAGCAATGCTGCTGTTGCTTTCAAAACTAGAGTTTATTTACATATGCGTGCATGGGATGATGTTATTGAAGAAGCTAATAAAATAGAAAATAGCTATACATTAACTAGTTCACCATCTGGCGTGTTTGATGATAATCATGGTAACTCTGAGTCTATTTTCTCTATCAACCAAACTGCAATTTCGAACGGTGGAGTAAATGGCGCATTAGGTTCTCAATACGGACGACGTCTATTAGTTGCTATTAGCCCTATTATCTGGAATAATGAAGGATGGTTAATAGATGATAAACGTAGAGCTTATGGCGAAGAAACAGATTTAGTTAGAGAAGTGGAAGGTAGTTTATATACTAATAAGTATAGAGATCACAGTACTTACTCTGATCTTTCTCCTGTACTACGTCATGCAGAAGTTAAATTAAACTTAGCAGAAGCTTTAGCTAGATCTACAACACAACAAGATTTAACAAGAGCTATAGAAACTTTAAATGAAGTTCGTGATAGAGCTCTAGCAGATCCTGCAACACAATCTTATACCTCAGCAGACTTAACTTCTGCACAAGAAGTTGTTGAAGCAATTATTCTTGAGCGTAGAATTGAGTTCCTGATGGAAGGAAAACGTTGGCAAGATATCCATAGATTACAAGGAGATGATTTAGCTCCTATAGATGGAATTCCAGCTAAAGTAGCAAATGGTGTACCAGCACCAGATTTATATGATGCTGCATCTGGGGTTATGCCTCCGCTGGGCGCATCAGCTATACCATACGATGACTACAGATTCATCTGGCCGATTCCATTGTCTGAAACTAGTGTAAACCCAATGGTAGAAGGTCAACAAAACCCAGGTTACTAATTTTAATATATAATTTTTAAATTAAAAGGCTGTTACAAAATTTTGTAACAGCCTTTCTTTAATTTTAAAGAAATCGATCTTTATAATTTACATCTGGAATACTACAACTGTCTTTTTTGCCAAACCACTTATAACGATGTTTTGCGATAAATTTATAAACTGAATCTCTTATAATTTTTGGCCACCATATAAACAAATAGTAGAGTAGCGGCCAAGCACCTGAAAGATCTTTGGCTATATGTAAAGCCGCAGTAGACTCATCGTATATTTCATTGTTTTTAATAAGCACAATGCTTTGTAAATTTGTAATATATTTTGATTGATGAGCTAAGAGTTGATGAGCAACATTTGATTGTAGTGCAGAAAACAAAAACTTTTTATTTTTATCTCTAGACAAGACAAATTGAACTGTGGCATTGCATAAATTGCATACACCATCGAATAGAATAATATATTTGTCTTTTTGTATTATCACCGCACTTTTTCTAATTCATTAACATCTATTTTCGTTGTAAACATTCCGTAATTTACAGTTGCTTTGCCTTTTTCTAAGATATCAATTGTACCTACGGCTGTTCCATTTATTATTCGCACTTTATCCCCAAGTTTTAAAGTAACTTTAGGTTGTGTCTTTTCTTGAGTTTTAAGTTTTTTTGCTTTTTCTTTTTTCTCCTGTCGAATTACTTCGATTTTCTTTTCAACCTCTTTTTCTATTTTTTTCTCAATTTGCTCTTGTTTTCTTTTCTTTTTCAAGGCAACTCGTTCTCGTTTACTATTTTCTAATAGAACAAGTTTTAATAATTCTTCCTGTAATTGTTTTTTCCTCTTATTATAAAAATAATCTTCTGCAATCTTATCAAAGCGTTTTCCTAACGACAATAATTTTTGATTTGCATCATACAATTCTTGGTAACTTTCAAGCTTCTCTTGAATGCGTAAGTTTCTTTCAGCTAAATCTTTACTCTCTTTAGCTGCCTTTTCTTGCTGAGTTTTTAGATTTTGTGAAGTTTTACGTAAATCATGTCTTTCACGCTGTAGATTTGCAATACTTCTATCATATCTAATCTTATCGCGTTCTACTTTCTTTTTTGCTCGATTGATTAAACTATATGGAATACCATTTTTCTGAGCCACTTCGAATGTAAAAGAACTTCCAGCCTCACCAAGATGTAATTTATATAAAGGCCGCAAAGATTTATTATCAAATAACATATTTGCGTTTATAGCATGTGGCAATTCACTAGCTAAAATTTTTAAATTGGAGTAGTGGGTAGTAATTATTCCATAAGCTTGACGTTCATAAAAAACTTCTAAAAACACTTCTGCTAATGCTCCACCTAATTCTGGATCACTTCCTGTACCAAACTCATCTATCAAAAACAAGGTATTCTCATCACAACGACGTAAAAACTGATTCATCTTTTTAAGGCGATAACTATATGTACTCAAATGATTTTCAATAGATTGATTATCACCTATATCGGTAAGAATGTGTTTAAAAAAGCTCATCTCACTAAGTGGATCTACCGGGATTAGAATTCCACTTTGTAACATAACCTGTAATAAACCAATAGTTTTTAAGGTTATACTTTTACCACCAGCATTAGGACCAGAAATTACAATTATTCTAGTTTCTTTATTCAAACGTATAGTTTGCGGATAGGTTTTCTTTTTCTGTTTATTGTTACTACTTAACAATAACGGATGATATGCATCTTTAAAGTATATCTCTTTATCTTCTCTAATAATAGGAAGATTAGCTTGAATACTTACCGCATATTTAGCTTTAGCATACAGTATATCTACTTTAATAAGATATTTTTGATAAGATTTAAGTAGACTTGCATAAGGTCTAATGTACTCGGTTAAAGCCTTTAATATACGTTTTACTTCTTGATCTTCTTCGTATAATAAGTGACTTAATTCTGTTGCATACTCAAGGGTTTCTTGAGGTTCTATATAAACGATGCTACCAGTTTTAGAAGTCCCTAATACCGCACCTCTCACTTTCTTTCGGTACATAGCGGTAACCGCTAACACTCTTCTATTCTCAACTACAGATTCTCTTATCTCGTCCAAATATCCTGCTTGAGAATAAGTAGCCAATGCTCTACTGAAGGTTGCGCTTATTTGACCTTTAACATGAATAAGTTTCCGTCTTATAATTGCTAAATCAGAAGAGGCATCATCTCTAATAAATCCATATCTATCGATAATAGAATGAATTTCATCCGCAATAAGTTTAGTATATTTTACTTTGGTAGCTTGTAAAGATAAGTATTCATAAAACTCTTCATTCTTTTTAAAATAATGAAGTAGTTCTCCGGTAGTTTCACATACACTTAAAATTCTACGAAAACCTCCGATTTCTATGCTGCTATTTTCTATTCCTAATAACTGTAACTCTTTATCGATGCTGTCGAAACCATGATTAGGAATTGGAGTGTCGCTATCAAATGAACCAGTAAATTCTTTTACTCTATAGAGTTCTCTTTGGATTTTATTAGAATTCCTATAGGGTTTTAATCTTAATGCACGATTCGCACCACTATCTGTAATACAACAATCTGCGATTTGTTGTAAAACAACTGGAAATTCTAAATCTTCTAGAGTTCGTTGGTTTATTTGCGTCATATATTAGAAATATTTTCAGACTAATTTTAGCCTATGCAAAAATACAAATAAACCTAGATAAACAAGGGGAGGAGGGAGTTACGCTTGAATAGTCAAATTATTTTTTTCTATTCATCATTTACTACTGTCTCTTTAGGAGAGTTACAGCTAAACTTCAAAAGAAGAAAGTTAATACAAACTAACATTCCAATTACAATTGCTACAAATTTCATATTAAGATGGTTTTACCTGGTTCGTCTACATAATAGATGTAACTAATTTTAAAAGGTTGCGCGAAAGATTAAAAAATGTTTACGGAAATAAGCTATCTTCTTATAGCAAGACAACAAAACACTGTTTATTAGCATAGTAACTGTGTGTGATGTGTAATAAAATAATTCTTATAAAAATGAAAAAGCATCTTTTAAATATTAAAGTATTTAAAAGATGCTTTTTCAAATAGTTAAGTTTATACTATCTATATTTCTGTGATAATATCTAAAGATTTTTTAATCAAATTTTCAACTGCTGCAATATTATCTTCACTGAAAGTACCTGCAGCTCTATTTGCAATAATAGCATTTAATGATATTGCCCGATGTCCTAACACCTTGGATAAGTAGAAAATACCAGAAGACTCCATCTCTAAATTAGTAATCGCAACATCTTGGTATCTAAAGCTTTGTAGATGTTTATGAAAGTCATCATTTGGTATAGACAACCTTAACACTCGACCTTGTGGTCCATAGAAACCAACGTTGGTTAGAGTACACCCTAATTTGTAACCATGCTTCTTAAATACATTAGTTAATCCTTCATCGGCTGGAATCCAATATGGATGAGAATTACGTTTATCCCAATGACAATGCTCCATAAATTGTTTGGAGAAATTATCATCTAAGAAAGAATTATTTTTATAGAAATAAGGTAAGTTATCTAATCCAATAGCGTAAGCCGACGCAACCATACTATCTACAGGAATATCTTTTTGCAAAGCACCAGATGTACCTAAACGAATAATCGTTAATTGTGTGTGCTTTTCTTTAACCTGTCTTGTTTTAAAATCGATATTTACTAATGCATCTAATTCATTAAGTACTATATCTATATTATCTGTTCCTATTCCTGTAGAAACCACAGACATGCGCTTGCCTTTGTATGTTCCTGTATGTGTAACAAACTCTCTGTGTTCCGCTTTATACTCAATAGTATCAAAATATTTCGAAACTTGAGCTACTCTTCCAGGATCACCAACGGTTAAAACTGTTTCTGCAATTTCGGATGGCTTTACATCCAAATGATATATCGCACCTTCATCGGTAATAATCAACTCTGATTCTGGTATTGTCATATTTTTTAATTTATCCTCCAACACGTTTTACATTAAATCCTTTTTTCTTTAAAAAAGACATTATTTTATCTCGATAATCACCTTGAATAATTATTTGGTCGTTTTTATAACTTCCTCCAACACTTAAGTGATTTTTTATCTGCTTTGTAAGTTCTTTAAAATCTTCATTCGCACCATTATAGCCATCTATAATAGTATTTACTTTCCCTCTACGTTTTTCATATTTGCATTCTAATGGAGCATCTTGTATCCAGAAATCTGATTTTTCTTCTTGATTATTTTCAGATTCTTCTGGCACATGATCTGGAAAAAGATTTTTCAATTGATCTTTTAAATCCATCTTTATTTTTCGTCTTTAATTAAACCTATTTCTACTAAACGTTGGTATAAGAAATCACCAGCAGTAATATCATCATAGGCTTTAGGATGCTCCTCATCGATACAAACCTCTAAGCAATCTAACGGCATGTCTGCTCTAGGATGCATAAAGAAAGGTATAGAATATCTTGGAGTATGCCATTGTTCTTGTGGCGGATTAATTACACGGTGAATAGTGGAACGTAATTTATTATTAGTATGTCTTTCTAACATATCACCAACATTAATAACTAGCTCATCTTCTGCAGGAATTGCATCTATCCATACCCCATCTTTACGTAGCACTTGCAGTCCACCAGTAGAGGCTCCCATTAATAATGTAATAAGGTTAATGTCCCCATGCTCTGCTGCGCGCACAGCTCCTTCAGGTTTTTCTGTAATAGGAGGATAGTGTATAGGTCTTAAAATACTTGTTCCGTTTCTTACCCATTTATCAAAGTAAGTTTCTTCCAATCCTAAATGTAATGCTAAAGCTCTTAATACATATACCCCAGTTTTCTCTAGCATTCTGTATGCTTCCATTCCCGTAGCATTAAACTCTGGCAATTCGCTTACTTCTACATTTTCAGGATACTCTTCTTTTGAGAATTCTTCGCTATCTGGTTCTTGACCAAAATGCCAAAATTCTTTTAAATCCCCTTTAGTTTTTCCTTTAGCATGTTCCTTACCAAAAGACACATATCCACGTTGACCACCTAATTCTGGTTTCTCATATTTCTTTTTAATATCGGTAGGTAAATCAAAAAAGTCTTTTACTTCACGATATAAATCTTCAACTAATTTATCATCAAGAAAATGATTTTTAAGAGATACAAAACCAATCTCTTCATATGCCTTTCCTAACTCATGCACAAACTTTTCTTTGCGAGCAGGATCATTGGACAAGAAATCTGCTAAATCTACACTTGGTATATTGTTCATAATTTAAGTTTAATAGAAAATATAAAATTTAATTGTGAATCTGTAAAGCTAATAATTATCTATCGACTTCGTCTTGTACGATAGCTAAATTTGGCTAAATTTGTCTGTTAACAATATAAAAATATATGTCTCCAGAATTAGAAACTAAAAGCATATTTGATTATTCAACCTATGCTTTAGACAAAGAAACAAAGATAGCATTATACGAGAAAATGCTTTTACCAAGGATGATAGAAGAGCGAATGCTTATACTATTACGCCAAGGTAAGATTTCTAAATGGTTTAGCGGTATAGGTCAGGAGGCTATAGCTATTGGCGTTACCGCTGCATTACAAGAAGATGAATATATATTACCTATGCACCGAAATTTAGGTGTATTTACTGCTAGAAATATCCCATTACACAGATTGTTTGCACAATGGCAAGGTAAAGCCAGTGGATTTACTAAAGGTAGAGATAGAAGTTTTCACTTTGGAACCCAGCAATATCACATTGTAGGTATGATTTCACATTTAGGTCCACAATTCGGTGTAGCCGATGGAATCGCATTAGCTAACTTACTTAAAGAAAATAACAAAGTTTGTGCGGTATTTAGTGGTGAAGGAGGAATGAGCGAAGGAGATATTCATGAGTCTTTAAACGTAGCATCAGTATGGAGCTTACCAGTTTTATTTTGTGTTGAGAATAATGGATACGGATTATCCACTCCAACAAACGAACAATACGCTTGTGAAAATATTGCCGATAGAGCGTTAGGCTACGGTATGGAGTCACATATTATAGATGGAAACAATATTGTAGAGGTATATAGCAAGGTAAAGGAATTAACAGAAAGCATGCGTAAAAATCCGCGTCCAGTGCTTTTAGAGTTTAAAACTTTCCGCATGCGAGGACATGAAGAAGCAAGTGGTATTAAATATGTACCTAAAGACTTAATAAACGCATGGGCCGCAAAAGATCCTTTGACTAATTATGAGAATTATCTTCTAGAAGAAGGAATTCTTACTCAAGCAGAAATCGATGCTACAAAAGATAAGTTTAAAGAATCGATATTAGAAAATCTTGATATAGCTTTCGATGAGCCAAAAATAAGTTCTACAGTTGAAAAGGAATTACAAGATGTATATAAACCACACCATCCAATTGAAATAGAACCTACTGGAGAAAAAGAAACTATGCGATTAATCGACGCAGTTTCTCTAGGACTAAAACAATCTATGGAGCGACATGATAACTTGGTTATTATGGGACAAGATATAGCAGAATATGGAGGTGTATTTAAAGTTACCGAAGGGTTTGTCGATCAATTTGGCAAAGCTAGAGTTCGAAACACTCCTATATGTGAATCGGCTATAGTTTCAGCATCTATGGGACTATCTATAAATGGATATAAAGCTGTAATGGAAATGCAGTTTGCCGATTTTGTAAGTTCTGGTTTTAACCCAATAGTAAACTACTTAGCCAAAATACATTATCGTTGGGGCGAAAATGCCGATGTAGTTATTAGAATGCCTTGTGGAGCAGGAGTGGGTGCAGGTCCTTTCCATAGTCAAACTAACGAAGCTTGGTTTACACACACACCAGGATTAAAAGTAGTTTATCCTGCATTCCCTTATGACGCAAAAGGACTATTAGCTGCTGCGATAGAAGACCCTAACCCTGTAATGTTCTTTGAACATAAAGCATTATATAGAAGTGCAAGACAAGAAGTACCTATAGAGTATTATACCTTACCTATAGGTAAAGCTGCTACTATTCGCGAAGGAAAAGAAGTAAGTATTATTACATACGGAGCAGGAGTGCATTGGGCTTTAGAAATATTGGATAACAATCCAGATATTTCAGCAGATTTAATTGATTTACGCACGCTAAGTCCACTTGACAAAGAAACTTTAATTACCTCTGTTAAAAAAACAGGAAAGGCTATAATATTACAAGAAGACACTACCATTGGAGGTATAGCATCTGATATTTCTGCAATGCTTACAGAAAATTGCTTTGAATATTTAGATGGACCAATACAACGAGTATCTAGCTTAGAAACGCCAGTTCCATTTGCTGCCGACTTAGAACAACAATATTTATCCAAATCAAGATTTGAAGAGACTTTAAAATCCCTAGTAGCATATTGATATTTAACAAGAATTTACGTTAAATTAAAATTAATAAAGAAGTTAGCGCATAATTACTTGCTATATTAGCAAATGGAAAGCAAATATTAAGAGATTGATATTGACTTTTCTTCAGTGTAAAATGCTGAATAGTAAGAATTACACCAACCAAAAATCAACTTTTTTATGAAAAAACTATTTTTAATGGGATTAATGCTATTTACTATTGCGGCTTGTGCGCCTAGTAAAGTAGTTCAGGAATCTCGAAAAGTAATGAAAGGCTATTGGAGTTTAGATTCTATCAGTTATAGTGAATCTGGAACCTTTGATGTGCAATTATTACACGATGCATCTGTAGATTGTTTTGAAGGTAGTACTTGGAGATTTATTCCAAACAATAATACTGGAGTATATACTATAGAAGATGCAGACTGTGGGGCAGGAGATAGAAATTTTGTATTCACTGTTCAAGAAGTAGATAAAGACTCTGGACTTTACGATTTTCTATTAAAGCCTACAAACGTTAAAGGAAAATCGGATTCTAATGCAGGATATCGAATGAATTTAGAACAATTATCAGACGATAACATGCAATGGAAACAAACCGTGACACTTGAAGGAAAACCTTTCCAGATTTATATGAACTTTTCTAAAATATCAAACTAATGAAATCAATATTTAAAAAAATAAGTATCCTAGCTTTAGCAGTAGCTATAAGCGTACCATTTATCGGATGTGAAGCAACAAGAAATGCAAATAACAAACAAAAAGGTGCAGTTATTGGAGCAACTGGTGGAGCTATCTTAGGAGCTGTACTTGGTAACAATGTAGGAAGTGGAAAAAACAGCGAATTAGGAGCTGTAATTGGTGGAGTTGTTGGTGGCGGTGCTGGTGTTATTATTGGTGACCGCATGGATAAACAAGCACAAAAAATCGAAGAAGAAATTCCAGGTGCAGAAGTAGAAAGAGTAGACGACGGAATTGTAGTTACTTTTGATGAGAATAGTGGTGTTTATTTCGATACTAACTTACATGAATTAAAACCAGAATCTATCGCTACTTTAGATAAACTAGCAAACGTACTGAACGAATATCCAGATACAAACGTATTAGTTGTTGGTCATACAGATGCAACAGGACCTAGAGCATTTAACATGACTCTATCAGAACAAAGAGCTAAATCTGTTACTAACTATTTTACCAACACTAAAGGTTTAAGTAGTTCACGTTTTACAACAGAATGGTTTGGTCCAGATAATCCTATTGCAGACAATAGTACTGTAGAAGGTAGATCGAAAAACAGACGTGTAAACGTGGTTATCGTTCCAAATGAAAAGATGCAGGAAGATGCAAAGCGCGAAGCTGGAGAACAATAAAAAGAAATCGAATTCTTAATATTAAATCCCGATATTTGTTATCGGGATTTTTTATATAAATAACAATATATGAATACACCAAATCGATTGGCAGTAAAATTAAAACCAGTAGCAGAACGTAGTGTAAAAAAGGGACATCCTTGGATATTTTCTGATAGTATAGAAAAAGTAAATAAAAAAGGAAAGCCTGGAGATATAGCTATTCTTTTTGATCAACGTAGAAACAAGCCGTTTGCTATAGGTTTATATGATCCTTTCTCGCCAATCCGAATTAAAGTAATTCATAAAGAAGGTCCAGCTAATATAGACGGTGCATTCTTTGAAAATAAAATACACAAAGCATTTAATATTCGTAAAGAGCTACAAACAAAAAATATAAATGCATATAGGCTTATTTTTGGGGAAAATGATGGCATGCCTGGGCTTATAGTTGATATTTATAATAAAGTAGGTGTAGTTAAAGTATACTCTTCTATTTGGCTACCATATTTAGATCTATTATTCCCAATCATAGCAAAAACAACAAATCTAAATGCTATAGTTATACGATGGAGTAGGAAATTACAAGACTTAGAAACTCCATATACAGAAGGAGAAGTGGTGTATGGTAATCTTGAAAATTCACAGGTAAAATTTACAGAATATGGCGTCCATTTCGAAACGGATGTCATCTTAGGTCATAAAACAGGATTTTTCTTAGACCACCGTGAAAATCGTCAAAAAGTAGGTAAACTATCTAAGAACAAAACAGTTTTAGATGTGTTTTCGTATGCAGGCGGATTTTCCATTCATGCTTTAGCAGGTGGAGCAAAAGAAGTAACAAGTTTAGATTTTAGTAAACAGGCTTTAGAATTAGCGAAACACAATGCGAGTCTGAATCCACATTCTGGCATTCATCAAACTATTGCTGGAGATGCCTTCGAAGAATTACAAAAACTGATTAATGAAAAAAAGAAATTTGATGTAGTTGTAATAGATCCTCCGTCATTTGCAAAGAGTAAGAAAGAACAAAATATTGCCAAGAAAAAATATGCACAATTAGCAGAAATGGGAGTGGCGCTTACAAAGAAAAATGGAATATTATTATTGGCTTCTTGCTCTTCTAGAATAACAAAAGATGAGCTTTTACAGATTCATTCAGAATGCTTTAAGCAACTAAAAGTAGATTATACTTTAATAGAAACTACTAGTCATGCAATAGATCATCCTATTGGTTTTGAAGAAGGGGAGTATTTAAAATCGGCTTATTATAAAATTCGCTAGCCAAATTAATGACTAGCGAATAAGATTATATTATATATTAATAGTTTAAAGTTCTATTTCTTATTGAATTTTTCTTTTCTTTTCCTTAATTGAGTTTCTAATTCCCTTGCAACCTCATTAACAGATAACTCAAAAGTAGAATTTGAAGCTTCGGTAAATAGAGCCATTCCAGGAGTTCCTAAACGAACTTTACATATTTTTCCTTTGTCTACATCGGATGTGTTTTGTGCTTTAAAATATACATCGGCATTTACTACAAAGTCATAACGCTTAAAAAGTTTGTCTAATTTTTTAGAGGTTAATATTTCTAATCGATCGCTAGCAGTAACGTTGTGATATTGAAAATTGATGTTCATAGGCGCGGATATTAATTTGTTTTGATTTTCGTGAATTATAAAGTTAGCAACTTTAATTTTTGAAAACAAACCTAAACAGAGATTTAATTCAAGTAGGAAATGCTTATTGGGAGTACTTTAACAAATATACCTCCTTTAAATATTTCATTAACTTCCTCGTTATTTGTAAATTAGCTATACAACAAAAGAGAGGTAAAACAAGAATTATAATTACTTATTAACAAAAAAATTATTGAGTACTGCTTAATAGCAAAATTCAATAAATCAAAAAACATCAACTTATTATGCGACACATTCTTTTACCTACCGATTTTTCAGAAAATTCAAAAGGAGCCATAAATTACGCTATTGAGTTATTTAACGAAGGGGAAGTGAAATTTCATGTGCTTCATGCTTTTTCGCCATATATTGTTACTCCTTCTGGACCGATAGAGTCACAAGGTATGGACGAAACTTTATTTCGTGCCGCAGAAGAAAACGTAAAACGAGAACTAAGAAATTTAAAGGATAAAATAGACATCAAGTATCCTAACTTGAATATTGAATATTATTCGAGATTCGATTTTTTCACAACTTCTATAGAGCGATTTTTAATTGATCACAAAATAAACTGTATTGTACTTGGAACAAAAGGTGCGAGTGGACTTAAAGAAATTACTATTGGAAGTAATACCTCAAGTTTAATAGGAAAGGTGCAAACTCTAATTATTGCTATTCCCGAGGAGACAGATCGGAA
>JAJYTI010000125.1 GCA_021793135.1 Bacteroidota bacterium | reverse complement strand
TTAATTTCTCAAATCTATCCTCAAGACTAATCGAAGATACCTTATAAATAATTTTATCGGATTGAATCTGGCTACAACCCAATACTGTCACGAAATAGAATAACAATTCAACGATTTTTTCATTTCTATAACCCTTAAAACTAAAAACAACTTTTTATCTATTTTTAAATATATTATTATGATATTCTTCAACTATCTTAAAAAACCTTTTATCTGTCACCAATTCTCCTTTTGTAGGATTTTTAATATTTCTTTGTTTTTTATCTAGGTCAATCGTTACTGCATAAAAGTAGTAATCATCATAATCCACTGCTAAAATCAAACCAGGCAGACCACAAAATTCTTTAGGACCAAATGGAAATGGCAATTCAGGAGCAAACCATGATGTGACAGGCATTTCTCCATTAGCAGAAATAATCGTAGTAGTAGCTTTTATACACATATATCCTATTATCTTTTTAGTTTCATCACATATCTCCCAATCTAAATCATCAAACTCCATTTCAATTAAGAATTCATGTTCTGCATAAGGTCGCTGATTATAAAAGTGATTATTCTTTAAATCACTATAATATGTGCCCAGAGTTCCAGTAAATCGAATAGCTTCTTTAATATCTAGAGTATTATCATTTTGCATAGATTTTGTGGTTTCAAATAAAGATTCATATGGTGTAAATTCTAACTCTAATTCAACAAACCGTAAAGCCATTAACGAAGACTTCAACTTTCTTAAAATAGCCTGCTTGACATTATCTGATGATTTTGAATTAATAGCTTCATATCTTTCCTCTGCTGATAATTTAGATTCTATCTTATACGTTACTTTACCTGATTGAATCTGGCTATAGCCTATTGCTGTTATACATAAACATAAGAATAACAAAGTCTGTTTTTTCATATTTGGAGATTAAGATACTCAAATATAACTAAAGTTTTAGTTTAATAGCATTTAAAAAATTCATTACGGTTATGAACAAATAGAATTAGAGTATTATACAAATACCATCTAAATTTCTATCTAATGTGATTTGGCGAATGTCGTTATGCCAAGTTTCTTCTAGACTTTTAGTATATTAATTATCGTTAGATCTACGTTAAAATAACCTAACGATAGGTCTAATTTAAATCAGATAAACCCAAATAATTCTAATTAGACTTTGATTGAAAAGTATTTATTTATATTCTAGTAGGAGGAACTCCATAATAACGCTTAAAAGCTGTAGAAAATTGAACTAGGCCATTGTAACCAGAGAGATGTGCTATTTCGGTTATCGACAATTCCCCTTCTTTAATCAATTCTAAAGCGTATTTCATACGCAAACCTATAATGTATTGTTTAACCGAAGTACCGAAATGTGCTTTGAATTCATTCTTTAACTTAAATTCATTTAAGTAAGTCATTCTAGACAATTCTTTTAAAGTAGGTGCATTGATGAAATTATCGTCCAATATTTTTTTTGCTTCCATTAGCTTCTCCAAATCCTCTTTATCCATTGTACTCCCTTTCGGATTTAAATTGTAGTGTTGGTATAATTCTAGATGAAGCAATAACAATTCTTGAATTTTATTTTCTAAATACAAACGTTTTAATTCACCTTCATAACTACATTTTTCTATGTCTTTTAATACCGCTTGTATGGATGGTGTAAAGGCTATGTGCGTATCAAATAAACAACAAGCTTCGCCTTTCCGTATCTTATTAGAAAATTCAGAATGCAGATTGGAATTTTTTGGAATTAATTTAAAATATAAATTTTTAGATAAGATAATAGTCATCATATCTGCAATATCTCCTTCTGGTAATCTAAATTTCCTATGATAGGCGGGAGAATACAAAACGTTATGTGTATTGGTAAGGTTATTAGATGTCTTAACACCTATGGCTTCCTCATTACTACATTTATAAATAAACTCCATGATGATACAGTCTCCCCCAACTTTGAAGCTATAATTAGAATTTTTCTCAAAAAAAATTTCAATATCGAGCATTAAAAAACTTCTTGAAAGCGGCTTAGTGCACTTTAAACAACTTTCAGTTTTATTGATAATATTAAACTGATAATCTTCTAGCCAGCCTTCGCTAACCCACAATCTTCTTTTCATTTTGAAACAATTGATTTTTATGTGAACTCAATAAAGGATTTCAAAATATTCCGTTTTTATTAAATCAGATTCCATTTTTATTAAACTTCATGTACCTCTTCACTTTACATTTGTGGTAAATCTATTTAAAATTAGTCTAAATAAGAATACCAAACATAATAAATTATAAAATGAAAAGAATTACAAGTACATTAATTCTTGTTTTAGCTCTTGCTGCCACAACAGGTTATGCTCAAAAAAAGAATACTGCCACAAATAAGAATCAAACTGTAACTATAGAACATAGTCAAGGAGTCGATGCAGTCCCAATGCATCCACAGTGAATTGTTACTTTAAACATAGGTAGTATAGAGAATCTAAAGCCAATTCATGCCAATGTAGTAGGCTTACCTAAACTTGCTTTACCATCCTATTTAAATGAATATGCACTTAATAAATCCATTGCAAACGTTGGGAGCTTAGTAAAAGTGGATATGGAAACAATAAAGACATTAAAACCAGATCTCATAATTGCAGGTGGAAGACTTTCAAGTTCATACAATGAATTATCAAAAATCGCTCCTACCATTTATCCGAATAACGATTACCATGATCCAATGGGGGCACTACAAAAAGATTTGGAGATTTTGGGGAAGCTATTTAATCAAGAAGAGTTTTACCAAAAAGAATATCAAAAACTAGAAAATAAAATAAAAAGATTGCAATCTAAAATCTCAAAGTCTGATGAAAAAGCTTTAGTACTACTCCACAATAAAGGAAATTTTAGCGCTTTTGGTAAAGGTTCACGTTTTGGATTAGCCTTCGGATTATTAGATGTAAAAGAAGCTGCTCCAGAATTAGAAACTGGGCAACGAGGCTTTAGAGCAACTCCTGAATTTATTGAAGAAGTAAACCCTGACATTATCTACATAATAGATAGGAGCGCAGCAATTGGCGATACTCCATTAACAATGGATGAACTTACCGATTCGAAAATAAGACATACTAATGCATATAAAAATGGAAAGATAGTTTTCTTAGATTCTAAAGTGTGGTATCTATCTGGGACAGGTGGTCTAACCTCTATAAATAAAATGATAGATGAAATTGCAAGTGCGATGGATTAGTAACAATTGCCATATTCCAAGGAGATATCCTTTTGTCTCCTTGGATGTTTTTAATCTAGAGTTTAAGAAATTATAAATCTACCTAACCATGTTTACCCTAAAATCAATAAGTCAAATAAAACACACGTATTTCTGTAGGGATTTATTTACTGAAACCATAAACTTACAAAATAGAGGATGGAATAATTGGAGCAATTCATTTTTAAAGAAGACTGTAATAATCTTGTTTTTTATAGGTATTTCCATTTGTAATGCGCAACAAAACCTCGCCATTATCAATGGAAAGGTTACTGATATAGAAGGCAACGCATTATCACACACCTATGTTTACTTACAAAATACTTCGAATTATGTAGAGACCAATGACAAAGGAGAATATGAGCTTGAAGCTCCTATGGGCACTTATGACTTAGTGTGTAGCAATATGGGATATGTAAAACAATCCATAAACATTAACCTTACTCGCGGCCAAAAATTCACTTATAATTTTAGACTTCAACCAAATGAAAATATGTTGGACGAAGTACAGCTAACAGCGAAATCCAATCTAAAAAAAGTAAAAGAAACTGCTTATAACGTAGTTGCTTTAGAAGCTAAAGAATTATATAATACATCGGCCGATTTAACTTCTTTACTCAATAAGGCTTCGGGAATAAAAATAAGATCTACTGGTGGTGTAGGTTCAAGAGTTGGAATAAGCCTAAACGGATTTACTGGAAAGCACGTAAAAGTATTTATGGATGGTGTGCCCATGAGTGGATTTGGGTCTGCTTTTCAAATCAATAATATTGCATTGAATATGGCAGATCGGATAGAAATCTATAAAGGCGTAGTACCTATTGAATTGGGTGCCGATGCTTTAGGTGGTGCAATAAATATAATCACCAATAAAAAATCAAATACCTATTTAGATGCCTCCTATTCTTATGGTTCATTTAACACGCATAAATCAAATGTCAATCTAGGGTATACTTCCGAAAAGGGGTTTACAGCAAACTTAATATTATTCCAAAACTATTCGGATAACTCATATAAAGTCAAAACAAACCTATTAGACCTTACCACTAACACATATTCAAAAGATGAATATTGGTTTAGAAGGTTTCACGATACCTACCATAATGAGACCGCTATTGCTAGAGTAGGTGTTGTAAATCAAACTTGGGCAGATAAATTACTATTAGGAGTTACTGTTGGACAAGAACATGCTGATATTCAAAACGCTAACTTAATGAAAATTGTGTTTGGCGGAAAGGAACGTAAATCAAAGAGCCTCATACCTTCTATTGAATATGTTAAGAAAGATTTGTTTTTAGAAGGTTTAAAACTATCGGTTACTGCCAATTATAGTCAAGTCAGAAATAGAAACTTAGATACATTAGCAAGACAATACAACTGGAATGGCGATTACCGAAACAAAACCTCAAAAGGTGAAAGCAGATACTCAAGAGCGAAATTCTCAAACAATAATGGCTCTATAATTTCGAATTTAAATTATACGTTAAACGACAAGCATAATTTTGCATTGAATAATACTATTAGTGGATTTAAAAGAAAAGCTTTTGATTCTGCTGCCAATTCTGAGAATAGTTCTGAAGCAGATAAAATCAAACGTACAAATGCAAAAAATGTATTTGGATTATCTTATTCCTATAGACCAAATTCTAAGTGGAATACCTCAGCCTTTGGAAAGTATTACGTGGTTAAAGTAACTGGACCAATAGATGTGTCTACAACTAGCAATCCAATCTATGAAGAACAAAGCAGAAAATTTAGTACACATGGTTATGGAATTGCGTCTACTTATTTCTTTAACGATGAGCTACAAACAAAATTATCTTTTGAAAAAACCTATCGACTGCCTACTACCAATGAACTTTTTGGAGATGAAATATTGGAAACAGGAGATATGAGTTTGAAGGCTGAGAACAGTCACAACATCAACTTAAACTTAACCTACAACAAAACCTTTAATCAAATTCATAATATATATGCGGATGTTGGATTTATTTATCGAAATATAAACGACTACATCCGTCGACAAATCGAACAGCGTTATGGAGGTGCCTATTACACAAACCATGGTGAAGTTCAGAACTTAGGGGTGGACTTTGAAACGCATTATTATTATAAAGACAGATTTTCTATAGGCGGAAATATCACCTATCAAAACATCCGAAACATGGAGCGTTACTCTCCTACCGGTCAAGAACTAATTTATTATAAAGACCGCATGCCTAACGTCCCATATTTATTTGGAAATGCCGACGTCAATTATTACACAAATGATTTATGGAAAAAAGATAGTCACCTATCATTAGGTTACACCCTACAATATGTTCATGAATTCTTTAGACACTGGGAAAGCGAGGGTGCAATGAATTCCAAAAAAATAATCCCTACACAACTTTCTCATGACTTAAGCCTCACATATTCATTAAAAAACGGAATGTATAATATTTCCTTTGAAGCAAAGAATATTACCAACGAGATTCTATATGACAATTACAGTTTGCAAAAGCCAGGAAGAAGCTTTGCAGTTACACTAAGATATTTTTTAAATAAAACTTCTAATTAATTATAAACAACAAACAAAATGAGAGTATCTAAATTATTTTTTACAAAAAGACATATATTTCTATGCATGTCTCTTGGATTAACCTTATCATTTATGGCCTGTAGTAAAGATGATGATATCGCCGACAATGATTCAAATCCAGGAAATCATGAAGAGAGTGGATTTCATTTCTTTATATCCGCACAAGGAGATTCGGCAGAATATTTATTAACCGCTGATGATTTAGAAAGTGGAGAACTTTCTATTGCTGGAAACGGAGTGGAATTAGAGCAATCTGGTTACACTTGGATTACAAATGACAATCCATCTGTAGCAATTGGATTAATCTATCAGCAAGGGGATCCCGGAATAGGATTAGGATATAACTTAAATCCAGACGGAGACTTAAATGAATTGGGGCAATTTCAAATCACTTCTCGTTTTACTTCTTACGGATTTTTTAATAATTACGCTATAACTAGTGTCGGAGGACAAACACCAATAGATGATCAAGGTAATGCCTTATTAGATGAAAATGGAAATGAAAGAAGTGACGGAGTTACATTTAACTTTATTAGTTTAAATGATAATCTAG
>JAJYTI010000124.1 GCA_021793135.1 Bacteroidota bacterium | reverse complement strand
AGGAGCGATCGTAGTATGGCTAATTATCATTGTACCCTTAATCCTTTTATTAGCCATTTCTATATTTATTCCAATTGTTGGGAACCTTGTAATGGGAGTAATTGGAGCGGTGGTTTCCTTGTATTTTTATATGGCTTTATTAGTGTACATGAAGAAAGATATGGGATTGAAAGATTCTTTTCTTTATGTATTTAGAATGATAAATAAAAAGTTCTTTGTCTATGGTCTTGCAAGCTATGTCATGCAATTCATCATTCAAATAGCTTTAGGATTGATAACTGCCATTCCGCTTATCATTTTGGGATTTATTTCTTTTGTGATAATGGATGTAAATGAGAATTTCCTTTTAACGAGTACGGGTAAATTTATTCTAACGATAGGAGTTGGATTTCTGGGACTTTTGATTGTATTCAGTACGATATATCTAATTTCCTTTTATGTATTGCAATACTTTAGCTTAATAGAGCATAATGTAGGAGAGCAGACCATAGAAGATATCGATCAAATTGGTGTGGATTCTATTGGGAAAATAGACTAACAACTACGGTTTCTATGCTTAAACGTTTGTCCATGTGTAATGTTTTATTGCTTCTAGGAATTATGATTTCTGGAAGTTATTGTTATGGGCAAGAAACGGAAGACAGGATAGAGGAAGAGGTAGTCGAAGTTATGGAGACTGTAGCGCCAGAGGAAGATAAGGATCATATAGATTACTCCAAGCCAAATGCCTACGACCACTTTGAACACGAAACTTCGGTAGAGTTAAAAGACAATCCTAAAGAGAATTACGACACCTTAAAACAGAAATACAATACCTCGGAATTTGATTATTCCGAAAGAAAAACAAGAGATCTTTCGTATTGGGAACGTTTGAGATACAAAATAGATCGATTCCTGAATAGGTTCCGACCAGATTTTAGTGCAAAAACCATACGTGTCATTTATAATCTATTGATAGCTTTGGTTATCGGATGTATCCTATTTGTGGTGTATAAACTGATTGTGAATAAATCGGTCTTTATAAAATCCGAAAAGGAAGAAGAATCGGATGGATTTAGTTTTATAGAGAAAAATCTATTAACGATAGATTTGGATGATTACATTCAACAAGCCAAAGGCAAGGAAAAATGGAATTTAGCCATTCGATATCTGCACTTAAAAAATCTACAAAAATTAGCGCATAAAGGTTGGATTGTTTGGGATCATAGAAAGACCAATCAACAGATTCAAGAAGAAATCCAATCCGAAAAGTTAAAAGAATCTTTTGCACACACGCAACATCTGTTCAATCATATATGGTTCGGTGATTTTCAACTTACGCAAGAAGCCTTTGAGAATTATCAGAATGATTTTATTCACTTTAATCAAGAAATCGAATGAAATCAAATCTAAGAATGGGAATCATATTCGTTATTGTAGCAATTATTTTGATTGCCTTATTCCAAGCCGGAAGGAAAGATCCTTTGGATTGGAGGGAGAGTTACGACCCTAGAAAAAAGACGCCTTTTGCTACTTATGTGCTTAAAAACGAACTTCAAAATTTTTATGAGGTAAAACCAAAATTCACCAAAATTGAAGAATCGATTTATTCATTTTTTAGTGAAGAAAGAGAAAATGCAAAGTCGGAAGCTTTTGTTTTTGTAGGAAATAATCCGTTAAGCGGAAATGAAGGATTAAATAAACTAGTGTCCTTTGTAGATCAGGGAGGTACAGCTTTTATTGCCTCTAATCAACTTAATTTTTATTTGTTGGATACCTTGGGCGTTGATTATAGCTACAAGTATAATTTTTATAAAGATAGCTCCAAGATTCAATTATTAAAATACAATCAAGAGGCGGCTTACGATAAGATTAATGACCATATATTTTTTACTAAATTAAACGAAGATAGAATTACCATTCTAGGGAATATAGTACTAAAAGATATCGATAACTCAGATACACTGCTTAAAGCACCAAACTTCATTCGACTTACCCATGGAAATGGGGTGTTCTACATTCATTTGACACCACAAGTATTTACCAATTATTATTTATTGGAAGAAGATACTTTTCCGATAGCATTGCTTTCTTTGAAATATCTAGAAGGAAAAGATATTCTATGGTATGATGACTTTTATAATGCTGATATTTCCTATAGTCCAATGCGATTTATATGGAGTGAGCCTGGTTTAAGAAATGCTTGGTATATTCTATTAGTAGCCTTACTACTTTTACTGGTATTCAAGAGCAAGAGAGAGCAACGGATTATTCCTATTATAACTCCAGAAGAAAACAAAACAGTGGAGTTTGCAAAAACTATTGGTTCGGTGTACTTTGAGAACGGTGAGCCCGACGATATGGTAGCAAAAAAGATTCAATATTTTCTTTACGATATTAGAAGAATACACAAGTTGGATACCAACGAATTACACGATAAAAGATTTATACATTCACTAAGTCAGCGGACAGGTATCGATAAAAATGAAATCATTGATTTAATAAATGAGATCGAAAGACTTCGAAACAAGAAGAATTGTACGGTAGAGGATTTGAAACACACTTATCATCTTATTGAAGATTTTAAACAAAAAGCAAAAATGATATGAGCGAATTTGAAAAATTTAAGCCATTTGAAAATCGAATCGATTTAAGTGAGCTAATGCAGAAGATTGCACAGGCAAAAGACGAAATAAAAAAGGTAATTGTAGGGCAAGATGATATGATTCATCTATTGTTTGTATCTATTTTAGCCAATGGTCACTCGCTCATTGAAGGAGTGCCAGGAGTGGCAAAAACAATGATTTCTAAATTATTGGCAAAGACCATTCAAGCTGATTTTGCTCGCATTCAGTTTACGCCCGATTTAATGCCTTCGGATGTTACGGGAACTTCTATTTTAGATATGAAAACCAACGAGTTTGAGTTTGTAAAAGGACCGGTTTTTGGAAATATAGTTCTCATAGACGAGATTAACCGTGCACCGGCTAAAACGCAAGCTGCTTTGTTTGAGTGTATGTCCGAAGGGCAAGTTACTGTAGATGGAGTAACACACGAATTAGAAAAACCTTTCTTGGTACTGGCGACACAAAACCCTGTAGAACACGAAGGAACCTATCGTTTACCCGAAGCGCAATTAGACCGCTTTTTGTTTAAAATAAATATCGGCTATCCGTCTACCGAACACGAGATTCAATTGCTTACCGAAGAGCAAGATAGAAAAAATACCAACAAAGAAAGCTTGGTGCAAGCGGTATTGTCTAAAGAAGAAATCCTTCGTTTTCAGGAACTGGTAAAAGAGGTGTATGTACACGAAGAGATCATTAAATACATCGCTAATATCGTTGCAAGAACAAGAGATAACGCAAGTCTAACGCTTGGAGCTTCGCCACGTGCGTCCTTAGCGATATTAAATGCTTCTAAGGCTTTGGCTGCGGTAAATGGAAGGGATTTTGTTACACCAGAAGATATTAAGCAAGTGGCATTCCCAATTATTGGACATCGTGTGATATTGACGCCAGAGAGAGAAATGGAAGGCTTTAATTCACAACAAGTAATTCAACAAATTATTGACGACGTAGAAATTCCACATTAATGAAGGTATTGAGAAACATATTTTTAACCAATTTGTTTTTCTATTCTCTTTTAGGAATAGCTACACTTTTTGTGTTTGGATTTCTGTATGCATGGGTGTTTGTCCTTGCACAAATTACGCTATGGGTTTTTATAGCGCTGTGCATTTGGGAGCTCATCAATCTTTTCGCACGTAGAAAAGATGTTATGGTAGATCGATACTATCCTGAAAAACTATCCAATGGCGATTGGAATCCTATGGGTATAACTTTAGAGAGCACTTTTCCGCTAACCATGAAAGTTAGAGTCATTGAAGAGTTGCCTGAGCTATTGCAAAAAAGAGATTTTCATTACCAGACCAAGCTGTTACCATACACAGAAGAAAGAATCGATTACGAGGTGAGACCTACGAAACGTGGGTTGTATAACTTTGGAAATGTGAATGTATTTCTAAGTCATCTAGGATTAATCGAAAGACGTTTTAAAAAGGCAGAAGTACAAGAACTACCTTGTTATCCATCTTATATTCAGCTTAAAAAGTACCAGTTATTGGCGACTACGAATCGATTGAATGAATTAGGAGTGAAGCGTATTCGACGAATCGGTTCTACGATGGAGTTTGATAGCATTAGAGAATATTTACGTGGAGACGAATACCGTTTTATCAATTGGAAAGCCACGGCGAAAACCAAAAAGCTGATGGTAAATCAGTACGAAGACGAACGCTCACAGCCGATTTATTCGTTTATCGATTTAAGCCGTACCATGCGCATGCCATTCGATGGTTTAACCTTATTGGATTACGCTATCAATTCAAGTTTGGTACTTTCTAGCATTACAATTTTAAAACATGATAAAGCTGGTTTATTAACTTTCTCTAAGGAGATAGAAACACATATTAAAGCCGATCGACGAAACCATCAAATGCAGTTGATTTCGGATGCCTTATATAATGTTTATACCGAGTTTAAGGAAACCGATTTCGGAAAGCTTTACAGTTATATCTCCAGAAATATTAACCAACGTTCCTTAATTTTCCTTTACACAAATTTTGAGACTCTAGATGCGCTTCACCGTCAGCTTCCATACTTAAAGCTGATGAATAAAAGCCACATCATTGTGTGTATCGTATTTAAAAACACGGAATTGGATACATTGACACATACACCAGCAAAGAAGAGTTATGAGATGTACAATCAAATCATAGGAGAGAAGTTTGTGTACGAGAAGTCACTAATCATTCAAGAACTTCAAGCACACGGAATTCAAACAATTTACACCACACCACAAAATCTTACGGTAAATACTATTAATAAATACCTAGAATTAAAGGCTAGGGGAGCGATATAAACTAGTTTATATTTTATTGAAGAATGTTTATTTACTATTCTAAATTTCTAGATTTTATTTCTTTTTTGACTTTATCATAATCGGACCAATTGGTAGCAAGCATCCCCAGAAATGCGATAGGTAGAAAAGTGTAAAAGTGCACGTCATTATATATGATGGAAAATACGCTAGATATAAGCATAAGTCCAATTAGGATTAGCATGACAACGAATATAGCTTTCTGTTGTCTAACCTTTCCAAAACTAATATGGCTAAATGGTAGGACCTCCTGCATCTCCATAGGCAAATTCAACAAGGATATCATCTCTACTATAATTTTGTCCTTAGGATAAGGTATAAATGGAAAATAGAAAGAAGATAATTATAAAGATTTCATTATTGGACAATTGTTTAATGCCCTACGTTTTGCAGCTACAAGAAGTTGGCGATTTCGAAGCACAAAACTGTCTACCACCACAAAACTTGTTACGAAGCACAATACTTCATTTAACCACTGAACTGCCAATTTCTTGTAGGTGCTGTTATAGCCAGTTTTTCTTTCCATCAATTTAATCCTATTTTGTTCTTCATTATGTCTTTCAATTCTATTGCTTCTGTTTGGTCAATTCCACTTGTAGCTGTGATAGTCTCATAGCCATAAGAAAAAGTGATTTTTATTTTGTCAGTAATCCTAAGAAGTTGCAGCATTGCTGTTGGTCCTTCCGATGCAGATTCGTCTTTAATGTCAAGGTTCTTAACTTCTGAAATGTTATACAATTTTGTCTTTGTCCAAAGCGGTGATAGTTTGCTTAATTTTAAGCTGTTCTTACTAATGTTAATTTCTCTGACTCCTTTTAGTTGCCATAGCAGTCCTTTCAAAGTAAAATAAACTACAATAACGGATAAAATAAATATTATAATTCTTTCAATTGTCGGTAAGTCACTTGCAAAAAATAATGATTGAACAATTCCATTCGTGAATTGAAGTGTTATCAATGATAAAAAAAATATTAATGCCCAACTTTTCCGCTTTGGAGTTGAGATTGTAATTTCAGTTGTCGTCTCCACAATTGTCGATGTCATTTTTTTGGGTTGTTCCATATTGTCCTGCTGCCTTTTAAAATTGGCTATAACATATGTATTAACGCCATATAATGCATAATTATGGCGTCTATATTACTTTTATATGAAATGTTTTGTTCTATTTTTCACTAAATATAAAGAATCATAAGTGAAAGTTGAAATTTATATACATCATATAAGTATTTCGAAAAAGAACAAAAGTACAAGGTGTTTTATATTCAATAATTTTTATTTAATAGGTAATACTAAAACATTATTCTTTCTGAAAGATTTTTTACTGACATTATAGATCAAGAAAATAAAAGAATAGAGGAGTGAAAAATAAAATTGGGAACTTCATTTTGAGAAACAATTTCCTAAGATGTTCAACTATTAACACATACTAATGTATCCCTCCCACCAACTACATCTAGCATAGTAGGTTAATTTTTCTTGAAGTTACTTTCCCTCTTGTATTTTCTTAAAATTCTGTGGGTATAAGTCTCTG
>JAJYTI010000123.1 GCA_021793135.1 Bacteroidota bacterium | reverse complement strand
GCATCAAATTTGGTGTTACTATCAAAAAGCTTTGCATTGCATGCAGCACAATGATATTCACCTTTTTCGAAGTGCATATTATATTCCCCTGTGAAAGGACGCTCGGTCCCTTTACCTCGTAATACATGATATCGTTCCGGACCTAACTCTTTAAGCCATTCTTCTTCCGTTTTCGTTATTTTATATTCCTTTTTGTTAGAATGCATAATAAGTGATTTTTATTCTATCCATTGTAGTGTTCCTATTCCCATAAGTTCATCCATAGATAATTCAGCATCAGCATATTCTGATGGTACTACAGCTATTCGGAAAGTTTGATTTTGTGTAAAGTTAGATGGTAATTGATTTAATGGAAAATCAGCATCTAGTAAAATTTTTACATCTAAAAAAGTATGATTAAAAGTATAAAGCATAGTTCCAGCACCGCCTACAAAAAAAGTTTGTGGTAATGGTGCCCATACATCAATATCACCTTCTACTATTTCTTCTAATAAGTAAACTAAAACAGCATCGGATTCAAAAACCTCAATATTACTAGGAAAATCTACAATAACAGCATAATCATTATTTGAACTGAAATTAACTGTCGTTTCAAATACTTGTCCTATATAATTTCCGCCACCTCCACCATTTTCACCTGGAGGTCCAGGAGGTCCAGGAGGTCCTTGAGGTCCGCGATCTCCAGTACAAGCTACTATGGCAAATAGCATAATAAAGCTTAATAAAGTTCCTATTCTTTTCATTGTAAAAATATTATTTATTAATGTTATAGATATAACTAAATCATCCATATCTCATAATATGTAATGTATAAATTTACGTTATGTATTGAAATTGAATACTAAATATCTTGTTAATTTAAATTTTAGCAGAAAGTATTGTGAAATTTTTCCTAAGTGTTAAATGTTAACTTTTTAATTATCTATATTTGAAATTGGATTATGAGGTATTTTAATAAAAGGAATATGAAAAAATTATTTATAGGTGTATTTATATTAGTTGCTTTATTGGTAGCATCATGTGCAACCAATCCATTTACTGGTAAATCAACGATGGCGTTGGTAGATAATTCTGAGTTGTTTCCAATGGCTTTCCAACAATATGATGAATTTTTAAAAGAGCATACGGTAATTAAAAATACTTCGGATGCTCAGATGATTCAAACCGTTGGACAGAAAATTGCTAATGCTGCAGATGTTTGGTTGAAAGCAAATGGTTATCCTAATTACCTTGATGATTATAATTGGGAGTTTAACCTTGTTGATGACGAACAAATCAATGCTTGGTGTATGCCAGGAGGTAAAATCGTTTTTTATACTGGAATTTTACCAGTGGCAAAAAATGAAGCTGGTGTAGCAGCAGTAATGGGACACGAAATAGCACACGCTCTTGCTAATCATGGACAACAACGTGTGAGTGCAGCGCAATATCAATCCATAGTAGGTATGGTAGGAAGTGCGGCATTAGGTGGATCTAAGTACCAGCAATTATTCGAAACTGCTTATGGTGTTGGTTCGGATGTTGGAGTGATGTTACCTTTTAGTCGTAAACACGAATCGGAAGCAGATAAGATAGGATTAACATTAATGGCAATCGCTGGTTATGAACCTATAGAAGCTGCTCATTTATGGGAACGTATGTCTGAATTAGGTGGAGGTTCAACACCAGAAATTTTAAGTACGCACCCTTCTAGCCAAACACGTATTCAGAATATAATACAATGGGCACCAGATGCAAAGCGTGAAGCTGCGAAATATAAATAAAAATTTAAACTTTCGAATAAGGCTGTTTTCTCTATGTTAACAGCCTTATTTTTTTATTATGCAATATAAATACCCGAAAGGAAGCAAAAAACTTATTCGTGCTTGGGCATTTTATGACTGGGCAAACTCTGTATATAGTCTTGTTATTGTATCTTCAATATTTCCAATTTTTTATGGAGCATTAACTCTGGTGAAAGATCAACAAGGGAATGTACTTCACAATCAAGTAGAGTTTTTAGGTTTTAGTTTTAAGAATGATTCTTTAATCAGTTTTGTTACTGCAGCAGCTTTTATTGTAGTTTCTATATTCAGTCCGCTATTAGGTGGGATTGCAGATTACTTGGGCAATAAAAAACGTTTTCTTCAATTTTTTTGTTATCTAGGTAGTTTATCATGTATAGGTTTATTTTGGTTTCATTTAGACACACTCTTCTTTGGGTTACTTTGTTATTTTTTAGCGATAATAGGTTTCTGGGCTAGCTTGGTATTTTATAATTCGTATTTACCTGAAATTGCCCATAAAAATCAACAGGATAAAGCTAGTGCATTAGGTTTTTCTCTTGGCTATATAGGAAGTGTAATCTTATTAATCCTTTGTTTGATTATGATTGAAGGGCATTCGTGGTTTGGATTTGAATCAGCAGAATTACCTACACGCTTATCTTTTGTTTTAACAGGATTATGGTGGATGGGATTTAGTCAAATAACCTATCGTTCTTTACCCGTACCGAAAGATAAAAAACCGTTCCAAAAATCTACATTGTGGAAAGGCTATCAAGAAATCATTAGGATTTGGAATGATTTAAAAAACAATAAGGTACTTCGAAGATTTTTATATGCATTCTTTGTTTATAGTATGGCCGTTCAAACTATTATGTTAGTTGCTACATATTTTGGTTTAGAAGAAATAAATTGGGCAGGAGCCAATCAGACTACGGGACTTATAGTAAGTATTTTACTTATTCAATTAATTGCTATACTTGGAGCAGAAGTTATGGCACGTTTAGCTATCCGTTTTGGTAATATTACAACTTTGTTAGGAGTAAATGTATTGTGGATTTTAATTTGTGCTTATGCCTTTACTATTAGTACCCCTACAGAATTTTATGTCGCTGCAGGAGGGGTTGGATTAGTTATGGGAGGTATTCAATCCTTATCTCGTTCTACTTACTCTAAACTTTTACCTTCTAATGTAATAGATACTACATCTTATTTTAGTTTTTATGACGTGACAGAGAAAGTTGGAATTGTACTGGGTATGGCAGTTTATGGTTTTGTTTCTCAAGCTATGGGAAGCATTCGTTATGCTGTATTGCTTTTTATTAGTTTTTTTATAGGAGGCGTAATTTTATTATTCAGAGTACCATCAAAATAAAAACTTAATGTATATTTGTGAAACTTATATTAAAATTTTAAAGAATTATGAGGCTTTCTAAATACCATTTTGTGATTACTCTTGTATTATCCTTTTTTTTGTTGAATAGTTGTGAAAATGAACCTTTAGATGTAGGATTAGATGAGGGATTTCCTGATAATGGTATGTTGGGGACTTTCACAGCGACGATTGATGGGGAAAGAGTACAGTTTATAGGTTCTGGAGTTTATACAAATAATGAAACTTTTTTTGATGAAGAAAGCGAACTCGTGAGAGGTTGGAATATTTCAGGTATGTCACTAGATGGAAAAGCAATTTGGATTTCTTTGTTTCCTGCAGAATTTGAAACTGGAGAATATGATGTTGAAGATGAATTCTTCTACAATATTAGTTACACTGTAAATATAGGAGGTGACACAATTTCTTATGATTCAGTTAGTGGCGTTGTGAATATTACAGATATAAATGAAGAGGCTGAAGTTATGTCTGGAACCTTTAATGCAGTCCTTGAAGATTTCGATGAAATAGAAGAGGAAGTTTATATTGAAGGTATGTTTGAGGATTTAGAATTCAGAATATCAGAAATAGATTTTGAAGAATAAGATGCTTGTAACGAATAAATAAAAGAAACCTCTGCTGGAAATCAGCCGAGGTTTTTTTTGTTTGGATTTCAGGAGTTCTGATTATTAAAAACTATAATAGTTCTTTACCCTTATTATAAAAATATTTTCTTTGCATTTGAGGTACTAAATCACCTCCAGTAGCCCATGCGATATGGGTTACTTTGTTCATGTCAATATTGTGTTTTTTTGCATAATCTGTATTTGCAATTCGTTGTGGTCCTATTAATCCTGGAGTTGCAGAAGGTTCTAAAAATTGGTTTTCTGAATCCATTAGCTGTGTAAGTAAACGGAATAAGACATCATCTTCTATAGTGTATATACCACTGATTACATGTCTACTTATTTCTGTAGCAAATTTAGATGCTCGACCAACAGCTAAGCCATCGGCTTCTGTAATATTGTCTATCCCAATATCTTGAACACTAATTTCACTCATTTTTCCTGTAATCAATCCCGTTAAAACTGCAGGAGAATGGGTAGGTTCTACAAAAAAACAATGTACATTGTCTCCATAAATCTTTTTTAATCCATAGCTTGTTCCACCTGGAGAACCACCTACGCCACAGGGTAAATAAACAAATAATGGGTTGTATTCATCTATTACAATATGTTGTTCTTCTAATTGTTTTGCAAGGCGAAGTGCACCAATTGTATAGCCTAAATACAAAGCTTCAGAGTCTTCATCATCTACAAAATATGCTTTAGGGTCTGCATTAGTTTCTTTTCTTCCTTCTTGAATTGCAATACTGAAATCTCCAGAAAATTCGATTACTTGGACTCCATGTAAACGGAGTAAGTCTTTTTTCCATTCTTTAGCATCTCCAGACATGTATACTTTTACTTGAAATCCCAGCTTAGCACTAATAATACCAATACTCAAACCTAAGTTTCCTGTAGAACCTACACCAATTTTGTATTGACTGAAAAACTCTCGGAACGTATCGGTATAGAAAATACTATAATTTAAATCTGTTGTTAGTAATTTTGTGTTTCTAGCCAATTTTTCTGCATACTGTAAAACTTCGAAAAAACCTCCTCTTGCTTTTATAGATCCAGCAATGGGTAGTGCATTGTCACATTTTAAATATAAGTTTCCGTGTATAGGTATTGCATTTGCAGAGAGAAGTGCTTGCATTTTTGGAATCCGTTTTAATGGCGACTCCAATATGCCATTAGTAGACTTGGTTTCGGGAAATGCGACCCTGAAAAACGGAGCAAACCTATCCCATAGTTTTGAAGCTTCAATTATATCGTGAAGCTGAATAGGATAATTAGGAATATTTTCTGCAGACTTTTTATATGGATTAATCCACGTTGTGGGACGTAAATCTATTATATCTTGAAGAATAGGATTCTTATGAACCCATTTGTGGATTGTTTGCTCGGTTTTCATTTTTGTGATTTTTCGAATAATTCCGACTTACCTATTTAAAGGTAGAAGATTACAAGAGCTCTGCATCCAAAGTAATCTTGCAGTTTAAAACTTTGCTCATTGGGCAGTTTTCTTTAGCATCACTTGCACATTCCATGAACTTGTCATTATCGATTTCAGGAATATCTGCTTTTAACGTTAAATGAGATTCTGTAATCTCTAGTTTATCCGCGTCCATAGTAACTGCTGCTTCCGCTTGTAAAGATTTAGGAGTATATCCTTTTGATCCTAAGATGTTACTCAATGCCATTGCAAAACATCCCGCATGAGCGGCTGCCAGTAACTCGTCAGGATTAGTACCTTTTCCATTTTCAAATCGAGTTTTAAAGGAATATTCACTTCCGTCTAATACCTTACTATGAGTTGTTATTTTACCAGATCCTTCTTTTAAAGAACCTTTCCAAACGGCTGTTGCTCTTTGTTTCATTGTATTGTGTTTTTAAATTTATAATACTAGTAAGTTAGGAATAAATGAGGGATAAGTCTGTATAATTTGTAATAGTTTATGATTTTTAAATGTTTATTGTGAGTTGTTTAATCTTGTAATATTAGATAAAATACTATCATTAAATTTTCTCTGCAATAATGCCGTAAGCCGTCATTTGTTTATCATATTTTTTAAATATTTTTCGCATTCCTATAATTCGTTTTCTCTCCTTTGGGTGAGTCATAATATTAAAACCAATTTTTAAAGAGCGTAATATCCCTTCATCCGATACGATTCGTTGTGGTTTTAATAAATGCATTGGAGATTGGTATACATCTTTTATTCTAAACCCTGATTTTTTCAATAAATCACACCACTCCTCTAAGGTTAGTGGACGAGCATTTACCCGTATAGTTTTTGCTAAGGATTTTTGTATATCTTTTTTTACTTCCTCCTGTATTTCATTGGGTTGCAATCCTAATTCATGTATGGCATATAAGCCACCTTTTTTCAATATACGATGTGCTTCTTGTATGATTTCCAGTTTTCTATGATCTGCTTGCATGGTAAGCATAGCTTCTCCAATAACCTTGTCGGCTACTGCATTTTCCAAGCTCGTTTCGGAAGCCGAAGTATTGATGATTTTTCTTGCTGATTTATTCGCAATTGTAGAAGCTAACTTTTGTGCAGCTTCTTCATTAAGTTCAATTCCAATATAGGTTTTGGGGTGTTTGTTTAATAATAATTTGGCGGTAAATCCTATACCAGGCGCAAACTCAACTATATTATCCGTAGAATTTATTTTCAATTCTTCTATAATCGTATTGGTAAGTAGCCTACCACCGGGG
>JAJYTI010000122.1 GCA_021793135.1 Bacteroidota bacterium | reverse complement strand
ATCACATTGTTTGACTCACCAGCTTTAATCGAACCTACGGTTAAAACCGCGGCGTGTTGTGGATCTATTTTACGATTTACAATAGTCTGATATTGCATAACTGCATTTGCAGCCATAACAACTGGGTCAATTGCTTTTTCTGGGGCAGATCCGTGTCCACCTACTCCGTAAAAAGTGACATCAAATTGGTCTGTACCTGCTAAACGTGGTCCATCTCCTGCAACTACCATTCCAACGGCACCTGGCGCGGTATGCATTCCAAACAAATAATCTGGTTGCGGAATTTTATGTTTATCATAAAGACCATCATCAACCATTGCCCTTGCACCTTCAATTAGCTCTTCGGCAGGTTGCCCAATAAATACCACCGTACCTTTCCAATCCTCTTTATTCTCTGCCAAATATTGTGCGGTTTGCAACATCCAAGTGATATGCGCATCGTGTCCACACATATGACTTACATAGGTAGTTGTACCATTTTCAAGTTGAACTTGTTTTGTACTAGCCCAATCTACTCCAGTCGTTTCTTGCACGGGAAGTGCGTCCATATCTGCACGATACATCACTGTTGGACCCGCACCATTTTTAAGTACAGCAGCTATACCTGTTTTGCCGATATTCTCTGTAACCTTATATCCAAAAGATCTTAATTCATCAGCAACAAACTTTGCGGTTTCCGTTTCTTCAAATCCTAATTCTGGATTTTGATGTAAATCCTTGAAAATGCTTATATACTTATCTTTATCTTTATTGACGGAGCTTTCAATTTTATCAGTAGAAATTTGTCCATAAGCCACTAAATTCATCATTAAAGAAATAAGAAGTACGGTCTTAATTTTCATGTTAGTATGTGTTATTTTAAATTTAAATAGTGTATTAAAAATATGTATTTCAAGCAAATACAAATAGCTTTATAAGGGAATATCCTTATCCATGAATAACATTATCATTCTATTCCTTTTAAAACTAAATATTTTTGAATATTTATAGCGTTAAATTGTTATAAAAGATAAAAAGGAATTTGAATTTTACTCCTTTTTTATCTTTTACTATAATTTTATTTAAGTGTATCTTCAAACAATTTTAAAATACGTTTATATTCATCTATCCAGCTTGTAGCGTGAACAAATCCGTGATCTTCTAATGGGTAAACGGCAAGCTCCCAATTGTCTTTTTGCAATTCGATTAAGCGTTGTGATAGCCGAACAATATCTTGGAATTGTACGTTAACATCAATAATTCCATGACACATTAATAAGTGTCCTTCTAGCCCATCTGCAAAGTTAATCGGCGAACTTTTTTCATAGGCAATTGGATCATCATAAGGTTGATTAAGAATATTAGAAGTATAACCGTGGTTGTAATGTGCCCAATCCGTCACGGAACGAAGCCCTGCGCCAGAAGCGAAAACATCTTGTTCGGTAAACATTGCCATAAGGGTAATAAATCCACCATACGAACCTCCATATATTCCCACATTATCGGGATTTACATTATAGTTATCTACCAAATATTGTACACCATCTACTTGATCGGTAAGGTCAGCTCCGCCCATATGTCGGTATATACCTGTTCTATGATCTCTACCATATCCTGCGCTTGCTGTATAATCAATATCGATTACGGTATATCCTAGATCGGCTAGCATGTTATGGAACATATATTCTCTAAAATACGTACTCCACCAATAATGCACATTCTGCAAATAACCAGCACCATGTACAAATACTACTGCTGGACGTGATTCATGTTGTTTGTCTGGAGCATAAACACGTGCATGAATTGTATTGCCATATCTATTTTTAAATGTTACCATTTCAGGCTCTCTCCAATCGTATGCTTGGAAAGCGTCTGTAGTTGAATGTGTGATTTGAGTTGCTGATTTACTTCCTGTTTTTTGTGTATATAATTCCCAAGGCTGATTGCTTGTAGAATGAAGTATCGCCATCCATTTTTCATCTGGTGAAAGTCTTACCTCATTTCCACCCTTATTATGAGTTAATGGAGTTAATTGTTTATTAGAAATCTGGAGTTTATAGAAATGTGTTATTCCTGGATGTTCTTTGTTTGTTGTTATATAAAAATGCTTTTTATCCTTCGCTAATTGCACGCTTTGTACTTCATATTCCCCATCGGTTAAAGCATGTGTTGTTTCTTTTGAAACATCATGAATGTATAAGTGAGAATAGCCAGTTTTTTCACTCTGGAAGTAAAATCTATCGCTGTCTATCCAACCTAAAATATTTGCATATCGGCTAATTCCAGGGCCAGCAATCCATGCTTCATCTCGCTGACGATCTATAACTTTATATTCGTTAGCTTCCGCATTAAATACTACAATCCATCGATCTTTATTATCTGTCGAATAAACGGCAAAAACTGCTCTAGTACCTATAGCATTCCAGGTTAAACCACTATACGTTACTTCTCTATTGTTAGGGTTTTCTTCTAGCTTCTGTTTACGTTCTGGATAATCATTTAAATAATCAGGTAAATCTTGAATCCCAGGTAGTAAGCTCGTGTCAAAACTACTTATACTATCTGTTATTATATTCTGATGATATAATTTGAATTTCCCAGCCTCGCTCCCTACTTTTGGTCGCGAACGTAGTTCTTCTACATATCCAGATTCGGTAACATAATTCGGAACCTCGGTGTATCCAGCATCGTTTGCTCTTTCTTGAACGAGGTAAAACACATGCTTAGCATTATTATTAACGGTGATATTCCATACAGACTCCCTTTGACTTAAAAACAAAGGTGTAGGTTGCTCTATCTTTATCTCTTCATTTTGAGTATTTCTTTGTTCGCGTTCTTTAGCAATATCCTGTAATACATCAAATAATTCTTGCTGATCTTTCAACCATTTTTTATGCTCATTTAACTTCGATTCTTTTTTTTCAGCATCACGTGTGGTAAAACTTATTTGTGAAATCTTCCCTTCATTTAACGACAAACTAAATAAATTTTCCCCACGTTGGAAAGCTACTTCTGTGTCATTATTTATAAATTTCGGAGACCATTCACGCTCTGGAGTATGGGTTAATTGACGCTCCTTATTAGATTTTGAATCCCATAAAAATATATCACCTTGACGTTCATACACAGCCCAACGCCCATTTTGAGAATATGATGGTTTTGAAATCTGTAAGTGTCTTCTTTCTTCGATGGTTGCTTTACGAAAAGCTGCTTTCCCTGGTTCCGTTACATACCATACCTTACTACTATCACCATCTTGCTGCCATTGGAAATAAATATTTTTACTATCTAAACTCCATTGTACATTAGAAGGAGAATAACCTACCCAATCTTCCCCTTGCATGATTTCTTCCATTTTTAAATCAGAAGTGAATGCCGGTTTGTTTTGTGCAATAGAAATTAGTGGTAAAACAAAAAGCCAGGAAATAAATACAATTTTACGCATGAAATATTCTCTATTTAAAGGATTAATAATCACTATTTAAGTAAACTATTCTGAATTGTTTTTTGATGTGCTTAAATTAAAAACGAATATAAAATTTGTTAAAGATAAAGCTTTCTAAATTTTGATTAATTAAAGAATCCAAAATAAATATAAGAAGTGGAATAACCTCTTTATGTTAATTTTAAGTTAACGCAAAGAAGAGGCATATTGAATCTATACTATAATCTAGCATCCTTTATACCTCAAAACTATATGTTTAACGCAAAATGGTGATAAACAACAGCAATTTCTTGATTGTTAAATTTAATTAAAATATTTTTGAACTAATGTATTTTTTCATTCATTCCAACCTTTAAAATATATTCTATGAAGCAACTGACTACTTTGATGCTTTTGGTTTTAATGCAAATAGGCATTATTCAAGCACAAGAGAGAAAAATACCAATAGACTCCTCTGTTGTAACAAGTGATGAAATAATCATCAATGGTAAAAAAATCGCCTATACAGCCGAAGCTGGAATGCAACCTGTCTGGGGTAGTGATGATAAACCTTCGGCAACTTTATTCTACACCTACTATCAACGAAAAGATGTAAAAGATAAAGCGAATAGACCATTATTAATATCATTTAATGGAGGGCCAGGATCGGCATCTGCTTGGATGCACATAGGATACACCGGACCGAAATTACTAAAGATTGATGAAGAAGGATATCCTGTGCAACCATACGGAATCGAAGACAACCCCTATTCTATCTTAGATGTTGCAGACATAGTGTTTATAGATCCTGTAAATACAGGTTATTCACGTATAGTAAATGAAGATGCAAAGCGAGAATCATTTTTTGGAGTGAATGCAGACATTCAATATTTGGCGGAATGGATTAATAATTTTGTTAGTCGAAAAGAACGTTGGGAATCTCCAAAGTACCTTATTGGTGAAAGCTATGGCACAACAAGAGTTTCTGGTTTGGCAGGAGCTTTACAAAGCAGTCAATGGATGTATTTAAATGGTGTTATTCTAGTCTCTCCAACCAACTTAGGAATTTCCTCACAAGGTTCGGTAGCCAATGCTTTAATTTTACCATATTATACTGCTACGGCATGGTACCACAATAAATTAACGCCACAGTTACAACAAAAAGATTTAGAAGAATTATTACCCGAAGTAGAAGACTTTGCTGTAAACAATCTTCTTCCAGCACTGGTGAGAGGTGGATCGCTAGCAGAAAATGAAAAACAACAGCTGGCAAAAACAGCTGCAGAATATGCAGGTTTGACAACTGAAGATTTCATGCAACACAATCTAAATTTACCTACTAATTACTTTTGGAAAACACTTTTACGTGACGAAGGTTATACCGTAGGAAGACTGGACTCTAGATATAAAGGAATCGATAAAATGAAAGCTGGTACTCGACCAGATTATAATGCAGAATTGAGTTCATGGTTACATTCTTTTACGCCTGCTATTAATCATTATCTAAGCTCCGATTTAAACTTTAAAACGGATGTAAAATACAATATGTTTGGACCGGTTCATCCATGGAATAATGATAACAATCGTACTTATGAGCAATTACGATCGGCTATGGCGCAAAATCCAAATCTTCAAGTACTAGTACAATCTGGATATTACGATGGTGCAACCGATTATTTTCATGCTAAATTTAATCTATGGCAAATTGATCAGGCAGGACAAATGCAAGATAGAATGGATTTTATAGGCTACAGAAGTGGTCATATGATGTATCTAAGAAAAGAAGATTTAAAGAAAGCGAATCAGGATATTCGTGCATTCATAGAAAAATCTTTACCTAAAGAAGGCGCATCAATTAAATATTAAAAAACACGAAATGGACATCTACGAAAGTATAGCAATAAGTATTTATTTTTTAATCATGTTAGGAATAGGTTACTATTCCTACAGAAAATCAACTTCCGACGTACATGAGTTTTTACTCGGCGGGCATCAAATAGGCCCCGTAGTTACTGCACTCTCTGCGGGAGCTTCAGACATGAGTGGTTGGTTATTAATGGGATTACCTGGCGCTATGTTTGTATCAGGAATCTCGAGTATTTGGTTGGCAGTAGGTCTAACTATTGGTGCTTATCTAAACTATATATTTGTAGCACCAAGACTACGAATCTATACCGAAAAAACGGATAATGCGATAACTATTCCAGACTTCCTAGAAAAACGGTTTAGAAATAATGCTGGTACATTACGTTGGCTTTCCGCTGGAGTAATTTTAGTGTTTTTTACATTATATACTTCAGCAGGGATGGTTTCTGGTGGAAAATTATTCGAATCTGCTTTCGAACTACCTTATTTATCAGGAGTTTTATTAACTGGTCTTGTAGTAGTAGCATATACTTTTATAGGTGGCTTTATGGCAGTAAGTCTTACCGACTTCGTTCAAGGTACTATTATGGTTATAGCCCTCCTACTTATTCCTTCGGTAGTATTATTTGATTTAGGAGGAATAGACAAAACTTTTACTACTATAAAAAATATCGACCCATCCTATCTTGAACTTTTTAAAGGGACGACAACAGTAGGCATAGTTTCCTTACTAGCATGGGGATTAGGTTATTGTGGCCAACCACATATCATTGTCCGATTTATGGCAATTAATGATGTTACAAAGATTAAAATAGCAAGACGTGTAGGTATTAGCTGGATGATATTTTCTACTATTGGTGCTATGTTTATTGGTCTTGTAGGAATTGCTTACATGCAACGTCACAATACCTCCATAGACGATCCAGAAACTATTTTTATATACTTTTCTAAAGTGCTGTTCCATCCGTTGATAACTGGTTTCTTACTATCAGCTATTTTAGCCGCAATTATGAGTACGATTTCTTCTCAGTTACTTGTGTCATCAAGTTCATTAACAGAGGATTTATATAAAAATTTACTTAGAAAAAATGCCACTCCCAAAGAACTTTTATTAGTAAGCCGATTATCTGTATTAGTCGTCGCAATATGCGCATTACTACTATCCTTAAACCCAAAAGATACAATCTTGGATTTGGTTAGTCATGCATGGGCAGGATTTGGTTCGG
>JAJYTI010000121.1 GCA_021793135.1 Bacteroidota bacterium | reverse complement strand
TTTGTCGTGGAAGTTGTAACCAGTGCAACGGTTCTTATGTTTGGTTCATTACTTCTATCAGTTACATATATGCTCGTAGCAATTTTTGTATTGTTTGTAGCGTACGAACGTTTAAGGGATTCATTAAAAGAAAGCTTAGAGGCGAGTCAATGAACAAAGAAATAAACAAAAAGCTTTGGAGCAGAGCAGTAAAGCATGGGGGCGTATTTGCATTATTTTTTATCATCGTTTTTTCGCTAATCGTTTTTGCCTTTACTACCAACATCCTTTTTGCTCTTATTGATTGTGCCATCCTACTTATCGTTGGTTTTATCAGTGCTTTAGAATTAAGTAAATATAGTGTTGATGGTTTCCGCACCCAAAACGCATTAGCAAATCTAATTTATAACCAGGTAGCTCTAGCTCTCGTTTTTTTACGAATTTGGTGAGTAAATGATTCGATTTCTAATAGAGATATGGCTAATTGTCTGTTGGATAGCCTTCTCATTTTTATTATGGAAATTGCTGGTCCGTTGCGGGTTGATTCCAAAAAAGGTTATGAAATGATACGCAATTTTCATTTAGATAAAAATGCACCAAGAAATACCACAAAGAAAGATATTATTATAGAAAATGGGCTACCTGGTGCTACCTGGCTGATAGTGCTCCCAAGCAAAAGTAATATTAAAACCGCACCGATGAAAAATCCGATAGCCACATCGAAGCCGCCACCATACCCCGCAAAGAACGCTTCTAGTAATATTAGAACGCTAAAAACTAAAATCGCCCATCCAAACACTATTTTAGGCGAAGGGGTATTCGTAACATTTAATGATGCAGCTGTGGCGTTTAATGTATTAACTACATTAGGTACAAAAAAATTGCTAAGAAAAAAGAATATCACAGCTCCAAGTAGAGTAATAAAAGAAAATATAAATCCACCCCATACACCTGCATACCCCATATACTCATTTATTAATTATCCAGCAAAATTTTTAAGGATTGCATCTGGCAGTTCAGAAAGAAGCAACCCCACGCTTCACGCTTGCCTGCCCCAAAAGACGCCTTCGGCGTCGCACGGGCAGGCTCGCTGCTCGTCCAATACCGCTATCACGCAGGGCGAGCCATCGCCAGAGGCGAGGCGAGCTTTCCCCCTCACCCAGCAGAAGCTCTCTCTGGATCACGACCACGCCACAGGAGAGCCCAGAGGTTTGCTTCATCAGCAGTGCAATATGAAGGTAGCCCAGATAGAGACGCACACGAAGAAGCTGAACTACATAATCTCAAGGCTCATGCTTGTGGAGCTTGCACTTCAGTTCAGAAAGAAGCATTACCAGCTATTTTACGCAGTTTTGAGCTATATAGAAGGCTTACTCGCCTTGAGGTGTCTATCATGGCCATAAACGAAGACACCAAGCTGGAGGAGCTGGAGCGCATAAAGGGCGAGCTTAGAGAGCTACTGCCCCTGCTTAGCAAGTGGCGCGTAGAGGAGCTCCAGAAGCTCATATCGCAGCATTACACTACAAAGTGGAAGCACCGCAAGTTCCGTAAATATGGAAGCATAAACAAAGGCTTTACCCAGAGCGAGCTTGATAGGTTCTTAGGTGTTATAAAAGAGCCTCGCTTTAGGCTATTGTTCGAGTATCAGGCTTACTGCGCTTTGCGAGTGGGCGAGGTCTGCCAGCTCAACATAAAGGATTTTGATTTCAAGATTAGGGAGCTCCGTGTAAAAACAGAGAAGGCGCACACGCTTGACACCTTGAGAGTGCCGCAGTTCTTGTTTGAGCAGACTTTAGAGTATATCCAAGCGCACGCTAAAGAGATTGACGAAGCACAGGGCTATCTGTTCTATAAGGATAAGAGGAAGAGCCACACCAATAAGTCCTATCTTGACTTGAACTACATACGCAAGGTATTCCGTTATTACATCTCGCTGGCTGGGCTCAACGAGGTCTATGACACTACTGAGGAAAGCTCGCCAAGCAGGGCCAAGCGCAAGCTGTTCCGCCTGACAACGCATAGCTTGAGGCACTTCGGCATAACTACTTTTAACAGGGCTGTGGGTGGCGACATAATGCTCACGAAAGCGTACGCCCGTCATAGAGAGATAAGCTCTACTCAAGTCTATGTGCATACTTCAAAAGAGGAGCTATATTCGGCGATAGAAAGCGCTTTTTCTGAGAATTTGGTTAAAAGTATAGAGGGCAAATTATATGAATAATGTAATTCCATTTACTGTTTTTTATACGTCATTAAAGTTAGTGGAAACCATTAAAAACTGTTCAGACTATATACATATAGTGCTACATATGGATGTATTTTCAGATGACGACATAGCAATATTTATAAGCGAACCCAAGGTAGTACCAGCTTATTTTGCAGATTCTAGTAGTATAGAAAAACGGTTTAAAGATGAAAGAGGGCATTTTGTATTTAAAGAGGATAATATTATGGGAGTTTTTGGGGATAAATTCACGCTCATAATAAGACGTTCGAAGAAAGATGTGTTTAATTTCTCAGTTATCTTTGGTTTATCACGTGGTGGTAACGACATATTCAGATTGAGAAGGTATAATGGAGATCACGGAGAGCATACAAATATATTAGAAAAAGGTACTCCAGATTGGAAATTTGAAGGATTCCATATACATAAAGCTACCCAAAGGTATCAAGAGCTAGGGATACAAGAGGAAGGGTTTGCGGAAAAGACGAATAAGTATACCGATTGGAAGGGCGCATTGAAGTGTGCGATGAGTGAAAATAATTGTACAATAGAAGTAGCACCAAACCAGAAGAGGTTATGATAGTGGATAGTAAATCAATATTAGAACAGTTCAAAGAGAAAGTCTGTGATCAGATTACTTTAGAAGATAAAGGCAGAGATAGATTCTTAGTGAAAACGCCATTTATATTTGAAGATGGAGACCATCTTATCATAATACTAAAGTATAATAAAGAAACAAAGAAATGGATGCTTACTGATGAAGCAAATACATTCATGCATATAAGTTACTTCTTAAATAACAAAGAGATAGAATCGGGCACTAGAGCAGATATTATAGAAACTGCAAAAAAAATGTTTGATGTAAAAGAGGATGATGGAGAACTATTTGTGTTCGTAGAAGATAATGAGTTTGGTAATGCTCTTTATGATTTTGTGCAATGTTTATTGAAGATTACAGATATAGTATATACAGAACATAGTAAAGTAGTGTCAATGTTTTTTGAAGATTTCAGAAAAAGCCTAAAACAGATTTCAGAGAAGTTTAAGCTCGATGTAGAATTTGAATACACTGTACCAGAGGATAAGAATAGGGATTATCCAATAAGTGGTTATCTTAGTACAAAACCTATCCCCACATTTGTTTTTGCTATAAACAATAATGATAGATGCAGAGATGCAACAGTATTTATTTATGCACTAAAATACACATTAAATAAGAAATTTCATTCTGTAGGGGTTTTTGATGATTGGGAAAATCTAAATAAAAAAGCTTTTGCAAGGTTCTTAAATGCGTCAGAAAAGCAAATAACAGGTTTGGAAGAGATAAATAAACTTAATGAATATATAGAAATGATAAACCAGTGATTTGTTCAGAAGAGATTAGGCGGAAAGATAAACAATGTGGGGAAGGACGATAAAATTAAGTGTTATGAATGGTAGATAAGACATTATTGAAAGGTAAAATCAAGGAACTTATGGAAATATATGACAATAATAAAGATAGAGCTGAAAGCGAAAGAGATGTATGTAGAGTGTTCATAGAACCACTTTTTGAAGCCCTTGATTGGAATGTTAGAAGTTTGGATGAAGTTAAAGAACAAAAGAATCAGCCACAGGGAAGACCAGATTATATATTCTATTTGAATGGTAGTATCGCATTTTATCTTGAAACTAAAAAGTTTAAAGCGTTGGATGAAGATGACATAAAACAAGCACTGAACTATGCAAGAAACAATGGTAAAAGATGGGCAGTCCTATCTAACTTCGAAGAGACTATAGTCTTGATTTGCGATACAGAAGAGGACTCATTACAAAAGCACATTTTTAGGCATATATTAAATTCAGAATTAGAAACAAATATTGATGACCTGCTGCTGCTTTCTAGAGAAAGTTTTAAAAATGGTATAATAGACAAAAAGGCTGAGGAGGAGGGTAGAGTCAAAAAAACAATAAAACCAGACGAAGAATTACTTGACGATATACTAAAATGGCGAGATATGCTTGAAAGGTCAATAAATAAAAATAACCAAACAAAATATGAGGTACCAATATTGGAAGAGATAGTACAAGTTTTACTCAATAGGATAATATTTATTAGAACGGCAGAAGATAGAAAAAAGGAGGCAGAACCAGATGACACAATAAAATCATTTTTGAACGTTTATGAACAATTCCGAAGAATAATAATTAAAAATAGAGTAAATAGACTATTTGAAGAGTATGACAGAATATATGATAGCAAACTTTTCACACAAGACGAAAACAATTTTAAAGTTAGACATATATGCGAAGAAGTAAATATAGATAATAAAACCTATTACAAACTTCTAAAAGGAACTTATGATAAGAATAAAATTTACAGTTATAGATTTGATGCAATAGATGTAGATATCCTAGGACAGATGTATGAAAAGTATATAGCTAATATCCAGAAAAAAGGAAAGGGCGTATATTATACCCCACAGTACATAACCGAATTTATTGCCAATCAAACACTCAAATATTTTTTACATGAAAAACGAATAAAGAAGGAGGGATTAGATAAAATTAAGGTATTAGATTTAGCTTGTGGTTCTGGTTCTTTTCTTCTTAAAGCCTTTAATGTGCTTGATGATTATTTGGCTGGGATAGATAAAGAATATGCACAATCAAAGTTATCACTAGAAGATTCACACGCAAGAATATCCAAAAAGTCAAGATTATTAAAGAATAATATTTTTGGTGTGGATTTAGACACTAAAGCGGTTGAGATCGCAAACTTAAACCTTTTGCTTAAGATAGCCGAAGATAGATATAAATTACCAGATTTGAGAGAGAATATACAGACAGGAAATTCGATAATAGATATAAATGGTATATCTGATGATAATATGCCATTTGGCTGGGAGACAAGATTTCCAAACATAATAAAATTTGATAATAATAAAAACCTACAAACTGGTTATGGTTTTGATGTAATTATTGGAAATCCACCATGGATTAGCTTTGGTTTAAGAAACGTTGGTAAATTATCAAAAGCAGAAGATAGCTATTATAGAAATCAGTATGCTTCTGCACAATATAAATTAAGCACATATGCGATATTTTTGGAACGTGCGATTAGATTAACTAAAGAAGGTGGAAAAATTGGATATATATTACCCGATAGCTTTTTAATGGGCAGATATTTCTCTAATTTACGAAGGTTCATACTTGATAGTTGTAAAATAAAAACAATATTGATTACATTTTATGATGTATTTTCAGATAAAGCGACAACAGGAAGAGACGTAATAATTTTATTGGAAAAGTGTAAAGATAGATCAAAACGGATTAATAATACTATGCAAATAATGTCTGTTGATAGCGAAAACAGCTTTAAAAAACAGAGATTTAAAATATTTAATTATAGACAGAACTACTTTGAAAATACAGAATACAATCGTTTCAGACTATTTTTTAACAAACCAACTATGAATTTAGTTACAAAACTAGAAAATGATACAATATTCTTAGGGGAGATAATAGATATAAATAGTGGTCTAATAGGCAAGGGGGGCAAAGCATCCATTATAAGCGATACAAAACGTAATGATAAATGGTTGCCTGCCATTTTATCAGGAGGAGAGATAAACAGATATGTAGTGAAACCAAAGGGTAAATATATATTATATGATAAAAGTAAAATACACAGTGGATATGAATGTGTTGATTATTTTAGTGAAAAATTATTTTTAAGACAAACGGGTGATTCGCTGATATGTGCTTATGATAATAAAGGATTACTGTGTTTGAATAATGTTCACGTTGCAAACTTAAAAGATGCAAACTACTCATTAAAATATGTTATGGCACTCCTAAATTCATCAGTATTGAATTATTACTATCGCTCTCTAGCGTTAGAAACTGGAAGAGTAATGGCTCAAACAGATATCGAAACGCTTGAAAAATTACCTATAAAGGCCATATCAAAAGATAGGCAAAAACCATTTATTGAACTTGCAGATAAATTAATAGAGATAAATGTTAAAATTCTAAAACTTGGGGAAGAAACAAACGAAAAGAGGAACTTGATAGTTGAGAGGGACAGATTTTCTAGTAGACTAGACGAATTAGTTTATGAATTATATGGTATTTCAAATGAAGAGGATATTAAGATAATTAAAGAAGTGGTAGATGAATGACTTTACACAGAATAACTATAGCAATTATGGTCTTAAGTATACTAATGCTAATATCTAGTGATGGAGATGAGAATGCTGTATAAAACTATACCTAAATTGTTTGGGGTTGCTGGTTTCCGCACCCAAAACGCATTAGCAAATCTAATTTATAACCAGGTAGCTCTAGCTCTCGTTTTTT
>JAJYTI010000120.1 GCA_021793135.1 Bacteroidota bacterium | reverse complement strand
GCAGATTTCTATCCTTCGGCTTTAAGTTTTAATAAACGAGATTGTCTCTCGGTATTAAAAAATTTCGGAATACATTGTGCGAACTCCTATTATCTTAATAAAGATATCGATTTTGATACCGAAAGAGTGGTAAAAACTGTTGGTCTCCCTTGCTTTGTAAAACCCAATAGAGCAGGTTCTAGTTTAGGAATTAGCAAAGTAAAAACTATTGAGGAATTATTACCGGCAATTGAAAAAGCTTTTGAAACCGATGATGAAATTCTAATAGAAACCGCTTTAGTAGGAACAGAGGTGCAAGTCGGTGTTTATACGCATCAAGGTAAAGAAATTGCTTTACCTACTACAGAAATCGTATCGCACAACGAATTTTTTGATTATAATGCAAAATATAAAGGGGAGTCTGAAGAGATAACTCCTGCACGTATTTCAGAAAAAGACACCTTACGCGTACAGGAAGAAGCAGTTAAAATTCATAGACTACTAAATATGAAAGGAATTACTCGTACCGACTTTATAATTCAAAATGGAGTACCTTATTTTTTAGAAATGAATACTACACCTGGCTTATCTGTAGAAAGTATTATTCCTAAACAAGCTAGAGAAGCTGGTTTGAGTTTGGAAGAACTTTTTGATATTTTAGTACAAGAAGCATTAAAATAAAATTATGAGAAAAGCAGTTTTCCCTGGATCCTTTGATCCATTTACACTAGGACATCTAGACATCGTTACTCGCGCTTTACCATTATTTGATGAAATTGTTATCGCTATAGGTATCAATGCTGATAAAAAATATATGTTTTCATTAGAAGAAAGAAAAAGATTTATCGAAGAGACTTTTCAAGATTCACCAAAAATAAAAGTAGAAACTTATCATGGATTAACTGCTGCTTTTTGCAATGAGATTGGAGCTAAATTTATCTTACGTGGAATTCGTAATACTACCGACTATAACTTTGAACAATCTATTGCACAAACAAACTATGCTATAGCCAATGTAGAAAGTATATTCTTAGTTAGCTCTCCTAAGGTAGCTAACATATCTTCTACTATTGTAAGAGACATAATGCGATATGATGGTGACTACTCTCCACTTGTACCAAAGGCTGTAAAAAAATAAAATCTCTGTATAAACGAGACTATTACTTTATTAATTTTATATATCTCCAACTTCTTTGAAGTTGGAGATATATAAAAAACTTGGCTAAATTCTATAATTTATGGAGTTGCATAATCGCTGAGATGTAACTCCTTAGGGCTTATACAAGGAATATTTGGTGAGATTTTATAATGAGCGTACACGGCACCATTATATGGACAGATAAAAAACATACTTATCGTCTTACATTTAATATTTGCTTCCACTTGGTATTCAGCTTTATTAAGAATATAGTGTTGATAGTATAAGCTTTCGCATGCTATCTCAATTGGGCTTGGAGCTTCTACAGCCGACTCAAACATAGCATACTCTTTTCCTTGATGGTCATAAAGACGAAGCCCTTGAAGCTCAGATAATCGATCATCATCCATATAAAGCACTTCATCCTCTAGTAATTCTAGATAAGAATCCATTTCATTTTCGGTTCCTACAATAATTCCGTCTACGATCTTAGCTTCCGATATGTCATCGTCCAAACTCGGTATGACAATAGTCGTAGCCATAGAATAAAGCATCTCATTTTCTATTGGTGTACCTTTATCTAAAGGACTCCAAGAAATAAGTGTAAATAAAGCTAGTGTTAAGCTTAAAATTCCGATTGTCTTCATTACTTTTTTCATAATAGTGAAATTTAAAAGTTATTTAATAATTGTTTTCACTAATAGATACAAGACAATAAGATATTGTTACCCTAAAACAAAATGTTTTTTAAAAATAAATGGAAACAGCCGTCTTTCTATTGAATAAGACAGCTGTTTCATTACAATACATACGAACTATTTTTTGATCTTTGCTTTTAGCTTATTGTACAAATAAAAAAAAGCTCTTAGAAATTCTAAGAGCTTAAATGATGAATGTTTCACTAAAAAATGTCACCTATAGTGCAGCAATGTGCTTGCTTAGTTGCGACTTTATTCTAGCCGCTTTGTTGGCATGAATAATGTTTTTCTTAGCTAATCTATCAATTTTAGACACCACCTCAGGGAATGCCTTTTCTGCTTCATTTTTATCCTTAAGAGCTTTAAGGTTTTTTATTGCATTACGAGCAGTTTTGCTCTGATATCTGTTTAGTAATCGTTTCTTATCGTTTACTCTAATTCTTTTTATTGAAGACTTGTGATTTGCCATTTTCTATTTCTAGTTATTAGTGAAACTTGTAGCCCGTAGGGGATTCGAACCCCTGTTACCAGGATGAAAACCTGACGTCCTAACCCCTAGACGAACGGGCCATTATTTTTAACGCGGTGCAAATATAAGAAACAAAAACACACCGACAAACATAATTGCATTTTTTTGCAACTGCAATAAGCAACAGGTTTTAATCTGTTTTTATAAAAAGTTTGCCGCAGCATTCTGCGGCAAACTTGTAGCCCGTAGGGGATTCGAACCCCTGTTACCAGGATGAAAACCTGGCGTCCTAACCCCTAGACGAACGGGCCTTATTGCTTATTGCGATGCAAATATACATATTAAAAATTAACTTCCAAATATTAATTCAAAATATGCCATACTTTTTAATATGCTCTTGCAAAAGCAACTCGTCTATGAGACGGTTTACCAGTAATTATACACACGCCTTCTTCCTCTTCTGCATCTATAGGAATACAACGAATTGTCGCTTTTGTTTCTTCTTGAATTAGAGCTTCGGTTTCTGCTGTACCATCCCAATGGGCTAAAATAAATCCTCCCTTGGTATCTAACACTTCTTTAAACTCTTCGTAAGTTTCTACCTTAGTTGTATGTTCCGCTCTATACTTTAATGCACGCTCAAAAAGTCCAGTTTGCATTTCTTCTAGTACTTCTTGAATATACGATACTGCATTTTCGATAGAAACAATTTCTTTGCTTAACAGATCTCTTCTCGCAATTTCTAAAGTTCCATTTTCCAAATCTTTTGGACCAATAGCTATACGTACAGGCACTCCCTTTAATTCATACTCATTAAATTTCCAACCTGGTTTATGCGTATCTCTATCATCAAAGCGAACCGTTACTCCAGCAGCGCGTAAATCCTTCATTACTTCTTCTGCTTTATTTGCAACTGCTTGTTTTTGCTCTTCGCTTCTATAAATAGGAACAATAATCACTTGATATGGCGCTAATTTTGGTGGCAATACCAATCCTTTATCGTCACTATGCGTCATTACAAGTGCTCCCATTAATCGAGTAGAAACTCCCCATGAAGTAGCCCATACATGTTGAAGTTTCCCTTCTCTATCGGCATATTTCACATCAAAAGCTTTTGCGAAGTTTTGACCCAAAAAGTGAGAAGTACCTGCTTGAAGCGCTTTACCATCTTGCATTAGAGCTTCGATACAATATGTTTCTAGTGCACCAGCAAAACGCTCACTTTCTGTTTTATATCCTTTTAATACCGGAACACTCATAAATTTCTCAACAAACTCTGTATAAACATTCAGCATTAACTCCGCTTCCTCGATAGCTTCCTCTTTAGTTGCATGAGCAGTATGACCTTCTTGCCATAAAAATTCCGAAGTACGCAAAAATAATCTTGTACGCATTTCCCAACGTACAACATTTGCCCACTGATTTAATTTAATAGGTAAATCTCTATAAGACTGCACCCATTTTCTATAAGTATCCCATATAATAGTCTCGGAAGTAGGTCGAACTATTAACTCTTCTTCAAGCTTTGCAGTTGGATCTACAATTATTTCATTGGTCTCCTCATCATTTTTCAATCGATAATGTGTAACAACTGCACACTCTTTCGCAAAACCGTCTACGTGGCTCGCCTCTTTAGAAAAATAAGACTTAGGTATAAATATGGGGAAGTATGCATTTTCATGTCCTGTTTCTTTAAACATTCTATCTAATTCCGCTTGCATACGCTCCCATATGGCATAACCATATGGTTTAATTACCATGCACCCTCTAACTCCTGAATTCTCAGCTAAATCTGCTTGGACTACAAGCTCGTTATACCATTTCGAATAGTCCTCTTTTCTACTTGTTAATTTTTTGGCCATATTGTGTTATGTTTGGCACAACTATTGCACCTATTACAATGTTAAATGTTTACTAGTTTTAGTATATTGTCGACAAAACTAGTTAATTTTATATCGTCTGACAATTATATAATACACGTAGTTATGAACAAGAATTTAAAAATAAAAACAGCTATCGCTCCATTAGCAATAATGCTCTTGTTATTGTTGACAGGATCGTGTACTGTTTATAAGTATGATAATGCTACAGCAGGAGATGGAATCTACTCTAGATCTCATCGTGGAGAAGCAGACAACTATCACGAAACACAAAATTACTACAAACAATACTTCCAATCAAAACAGGGTGCGTATGCACCAATCCTAGAATCGGAAGAAGAGTCTGCAGTTTTTACAGATATAGAAGCCTATAGTACAAGAGACTACATTGGTGACGATGGTTATATATATACAGAAGAAATCCCATTAGAAGAAACAGAAACTTATGCGGGATGGGGACAAAACTCTACTTCGGTAAGTATAAACTTTTACGGATATGCTGGAAACTACTACAACCCATATTATTACAACTCGTTTTATGGATACTGGGGTTACCCATACTATAGATATGGATTCTATTATCCTGGATGGTATGGAGGATTCGCATTCTCTTATGGTTGGGGAGGATACTATAACCCATACTATTATTACCCTAATTACTACTACCCTGGATGGTATGGAGGATCGTATTACGGTAATGTAGCATATAATCGTGGAAGAAGAAATGCTGTCTACTCTACACCTAGAACTATAAATAGTGGTCGTTCTAGTTCAAGCGTAATGGCAAGAGGAAGAACTGCTACAGATGTAGGAAGACGTAGTACAAATGCAAATATTTCGAGAAGAAATACGACTATTAACACAGGACGTAATTCGACTATTAATAGAAATACCACTACTAGAAGGAATACTCAAATAAACAGAGGTACAACTACCCCTACGCGTCGTGTAACAACACCTACGCAACGTAACAACAGCTCTATAAATCGCAGTACACCGTCACGTACTCGTACACAACCAGCGCCAACTAGACGATCTAATAATTCATCAAGTAATATGCGATCCACACCTACTCGCTCATCTACTCCTTCAATGAGGTCTTCAGCACCAGTAAGGAGTTCAGCACCTGCTAGGAGCTCTGCTCCAGCTAGCAGAGGAAGTAGCTCTGGTCGTAGATAAAACTTAATATTCAGAAAAACTAATCTTATGAAAAAGTATGTAATACTTGCAGTTAGCCTGCTAGGTATAGGAGGATTGTATGCTCAAGATATCCATGATGCTTTACGATATTCTCAAAATGGAATATATGGCGATGCTAGATATACTGGAATGAGCGGAGCATTTGGAGCATTAGGAGGAACACTCTCGGCTATAAATGACAACCCTGCTGCCGGTGCGGTATTTTTAAATGATAAAATAGACTTTTCCTTATTAGTAGGAGCAAATAAAGTAGGGAGTGACTTTAACGGCACTTCTCGAAATGGCAAATACACTGACTTTCAAATAGCCAATGCTGGAATAAACCTTGTATATGATTACTGGGATGAATCATCGGTTTGGAATAAATTTTCTGTAGGTGCTAACTTTAAATTAGATAATGCTTATGGGTATAATGGCTCGGTACAAGGAGTAAACAATTACTCACTTTCAGATTATTTTGTTGAAATAGCCAATGGTATAGAGCTAGACTTATTAAATCTACGAGATAATGAATCGTATGCCGATTTGTACAGCTACTTAGGAGAAGTATATGGAAGTAATGCACAAACCGCATTCTTAGGCTATCAAGGATATTTAATAGATCCAGTAGATCCAGAAGATAGTGGCAACACACAATATATATCAAATGTTACTGGAAATAGCTTTGATCAACGTAAAACTATGTCGGAAAGAGGTTATCAAGGTACATTTACTTTTAACCTTGGTGCGCAGCTTATCGATGATTTATATCTTGGATTAAACTTAAACTCTCACATTTTAGATTATGAGAGAACTGATGTTTTTGAAGAAATTCCACAAGATGAAAATAGCCCAGTTTCTTATGCTGCATTTGCTGAAAATTTAAAAACATATGGTTCTGGCTTCTCTGCACAACTAGGAGCAATATATCGTTTGGATAATGGTTTACGCTTTGGTCTTACCTATACTACACCCAAATGGATTAAAATAGAGGAAAAAACTAGACAGTCTATTGAATCAGAATATTTTGATGGAAATAATTGGCAATCCACCTTAGTAAATCCAAATATTGTCAATGTATATGAAGAATATACGTTACGCACACCAGGCAAAATTGGAGCAAGTGCTGCATATGTATTTGGAAACAGTGGATTAATCAGTTTGCAATATGATTACACAGACAACTCGAATATTACATTCAAGCCAAGAAATTACACCTATTTTGGTGAACAAAATGACGTTATCAAGG
>JAJYTI010000119.1 GCA_021793135.1 Bacteroidota bacterium | reverse complement strand
TTTGGGACTGTTAGTGTTTTGTCAAATAAAACTATCTAAACATATACAAGAAAATATTACTAGTTTAGAAAAAGAAATTGCTGTCTTAGATGAAGTGGCCGAATGTTATCACTTAAGTGGTTCTTCTGATTATTTGTTGAAAATTTATGTGAAAGATATGGATCACTTTAGAGAATTTATGATTTCTAAACTAACTGCGATTCAGCATATAGGAAATAGCGAGACATCTTTTACCATCCATGAAGTAAAGAACTCTACGGTTCTACATTTAGATAATTAATAAAAGTTATATATTTTGTTTTTTAACATTGGGGAATTGAGAAATAGAATTGTAACTTTGCTTTTCGATTTTAAATAATACGTATATATATGAGTACTTATGATGTTGCAGTAATTGGTTCAGGACCTGGTGGATATATAGCAGCAATTCGTTGTGCCCAACTGGGACTTAAAACTGCATTGATAGAAAAATATGACACTTTAGGTGGAACATGTTTAAACGTAGGGTGTATTCCTAGTAAAGCTTTACTAGACTCCTCTCACAATTACGAAACCGTAATCGATAATCTAGAAGAACACGGAATTAGCGTTCCAAAAGGAGTGAAGCTAGACTTTGCTAAAATGGTGGCTCGTAAAGATGCAGTAATTAGCCAAACTACTGATGGTATTAACTATTTAATGGATAAAAATAAAATAGATGTATACCATGGAATGGGTTCTTATAAAGATGCTACTCATATAGAGATAGAAGGAGAAAAAGAAACTGTAACTATAGAAGCTAAAAAATCTATAATTGCTACAGGTAGTAAGCCTGCTACTTTACCATTTATTAAATTGGATAAAGAACGTATTATTACCTCTACGGAAGCACTTAGCCTAAAAGAAGTTCCAAAACACTTAATCGTTATCGGTGGAGGAGTTATTGGTCTTGAACTAGGACAAGTATACAGAAGATTAGGTGCTGAAGTATCGGTAGTAGAATACCAAGATCGTATTATTCCTACTATGGACAAGGCACAAAGTAGAGAACTTGCAAAAGTTTTGAAGAAACAAGGAGTTAAGTTTTATACATCTCATCAGGTATCTGCTGTAGAGCGTAAAGGTAAAGAAGTGACTGTTACTGCTACAGATAAGAAAGACAAAGAGGTGACCATTAAGGGAGATTATTGTTTAGTTGCGGTAGGAAGACGTCCTTATACCGAAGGATTAAAACTAGAGAATGCTGGAGTTCAAGCAAACGAAAGAGGTCAGGTGGAAGTAAACGATAATCTGCAAACTAATATAGATAACATTTATGCTATTGGTGATGTTATCCGTGGAGCTATGTTGGCTCATAAAGCAAGTGATGAAGGAATGTTTGTAGCCGAAGTTATTGCTGGAGAAAAACCAAGTATTGATTATAATTTAATACCAGGTGTAGTATATACTTGGCCAGAAGTTGCATCTGTAGGAAAAACAGAAGAACAGCTTAAAGAAGAGAAAGTGGCATACAAATCAGGACAATTTGCAATGCGTGCTTTAGGCCGAAGTAGAGCTAGTGGCGATACAGATGGATTTGTGAAAATCCTTGCTGATAAGGAAACGGACGAGGTGCTTGGAGTTCACATTGTAGGAGCTCGAGCTGCAGATTTAATTGCAGAAGCTGTACTTGCTATGGAATATCGTGCAAGCGCAGAAGATATTGCAAGAATAAGTCATGCTCACCCAACATATTCAGAAGCGATGATGGAAGCAGCATTAGCAGCAACTGAAAACCGTGCTATCCATAGCTAATTAGAAAATAATATAAGTTTTAAGAGAAGCTGGCTTTATATTATAAAGTCAGCTTTTTTGCTTCATATGATAAGGAAACTAGACTTATGGTTAATTGCCTTATATATTAAATTCAATAGGTTTTTGTAATTAATTTTCCGATTTGTAATAATGAATTTTATTCTTTTTGGATTGAATTTAAAATATTAATTTGACCAAAATTTTAAAGCTAAACCAGCAGGGAAAATATAATAACCAGATGAGAGTAGAACTTGAAAAAGATATTTTTGATGTCAAAAAACTTAAATGTCAATTGTTGCAATGGGCAAATCAATTTGAACATGTGGTTTGGTTAGATTCAAATGCTTATCCTTTCAATAAAAATAGATATGAAGCCATATTGGCAGTTGGAGCAAAGCAAATATTTCAAAGTAATTCACCTCAAGCTTTAAATGAATTAAAAGAATATAAGCAAAAACATAAAGAATGGCTTTTTGGATATCTTTCGTTTGATCTGGACAAAATTTATAATGAAAATCAGAACATAGACTTCTTAAACTTTTCTAAAGTTTATTTTTTTCAACCAGAAAAAATATTCTTTATATCAGAGAATAATGTTGAGATACAATATAACTCGCAAAAGGAATATGAAATCGAAGAAGATTGGAGAAAAATTGAATCGATTGATGTCCATGGAACTATTCAAGAAGATTTGAATTTTGAAATTAAACCAAGGCTTTCAAAAAAAGAATATTTGCGTAAGGTTAAGGAAATTCAAGATTATATTCAAAAAGGAGAAATCGAGGAAGTGAATTTTTGTCAAGAGTTTTATGCCAATGGAGAAATAAAAAATCCTTTAAAAGTATATCAAAGTTTAAACTCAATAAGTGAAACACCATTTGCATCGTATCTTCGTATAGGGCAAAAATATGCTTTATGTGCTTCTCCAGAACGTTATTTAAGTGGAACTAATAGATATATAAAATCACAACCGATTAAAGGAACTGCAAAGAGAAAACAAGACCCCATAGAAGATAAAGAAATTCTGAAGGCGTTGCAAAGTGATAAAAAAGAAATAATAGAGAATACTATTATTGCAGAAATGGTAGCCGAAGAATTACGTACCATTGCAGAGAATGATGAGGCCACTATAAGTGAGTTATGTAAAGCATATACATTTAAACAAGTACATCAACTTATTTCTACTGTAGTTTGTAAACTTAAATCAGGGTTTAATGCTGTAGATGCTATCATAGCTACATACCCAATGGGCAGTATGACAGGGATTCCAAAGCAAAATGCAATGAAACTTATCCATACACTTGAAAATTTTAACCGTAGTTTATATAGTGGTAGTATAGGGTACTTTGCTCCTAATGATGACTTTGATTTTAATGTAGTGATTCGAAGTATATTGTATAATGCTAAAAATAATTATGTAAGTTATGCAGCAGGAGGAGCTATTACTGCTTTGTCTAATCCGGAGTCGGAATATGAAGAATGTTTGGTAAAGGCAAAAGCAATGGGAGAGGTATTGGGCGTTGTCAAGGTTAACAAAGAAGAAAAATAGTATGTTAAATTCTTTTGCTAAAAAATTTGAAAATACTTATGCTCTACAAGAAGGGCAAAATATAGCAGTAGCCTGTAGTGGTGGTGTCGATAGTATGGTGCTTTGTCATCTACTTTTGCAATTAGATATTCCGTTTTGTGTTTTGCATTGTAATTTTCATTTACGAGGAGAAGATAGCAATGACGATGCTGCTTTTGTTAGACGATTTGCTGAAAAACATTTGCTAGAATTTGATCAAATCGATTTTGATACCAGAAGCTATGCCAAAGAAAAAGGAATATCTATACAAATGGCAGCTAGAGAATTACGTTACGAATGGTTTGATAAAATAAAAAGAGAGAAAAACATTTCTTGGGTAGCCACTGCACATCATTTAGATGATGATATAGAAACCGTGTTAATTAATATTGGTAGAGGAACAGGGATTCGCGGTGTTGTTGGAATTCCCGATAAAGATAATGGATTTATTCGACCATTATTAAGCTTTACTAAAGAACAGATTTTACGATTTGCTGAAGCTAATAATATAGTGTGGCGAGAAGATAAAAGTAATTTATCGACCGATTATTTACGTAATTACCTAAGACATAAAGTTATCCCTGTTTGGAAAGAAGAGGTATCGGATTTACCAATTGGTTTCAAAAACACGAAAAATCATTTAATGCAAACATTGCAATTGCAACGAGATTATCTAGAGTTGATAAAAAACCAAGTATGCACAAGTACTGATTTTGGAATACAAATTAATTTAAATCAATTGAATAGTTTTCCAAATACTTCCGCACTTCTATATGAACTGTTATTTCCATTTGGATTTACTGCATGGGAAGATATTTTTCATTTAGAAAATGCGCAAAGTGGTAAAATGATTTTATCCGATACACATAGACTTATAAAAGATAGAGATAACCTATTGCTCTCCGAAAAGCAGATTAATCGCAATATTAAGTCTATTTATTTGAGAAACCAGCAAGAGTTGGAAGACATGTCTATAATCTTAGCTAAGTTAACTGCTAAAGTTTTTAAGTTTGAAACAAAACGTACTATATTTGTTTCTGAAAAAAAAATAAGCTTTCCACTCGAATTACGACGATGGAAAGCAGGTGATTTCTTTTACCCAGCAGGGATGACTGGAAAAAAGAAATTAAGCAAGTATTTTAAAGACGAAAAATACAGCTTATTAGAAAAAGAGGCTATTTGGGTATTATGTTGTAAAAACGAAATTGTTTGGGTGGTTGGGCACCGAGCAGATAGGCGTTTTTTACCAAATAAACCCGAAGAAGCAACAATTAAAATCACAATTTAAGATAAGAAAATACTTATGAGAAAATTAGGCTTGCTATTACTAGCATTGCTTTGGTTTATTGTTCCATCCAAGGCACAAGAATTTTTAGACCCAGTAAGTTGGGAACTAAAAGTGGAACATAAGCAAGATCAAGATTATACTATATTAATTTCCGTTTCTATAGAAGAAGGCTGGCACATATATTCACAAAAAGAAGCCGATATAGAAATTGCACCAATCCCAACCGATTTTAGTTTTAACGATTCTCCAGATACTTTTGAATTGGTAGGAGAAACCATAGAACCAGATATTGAACCAATACATGACCCTGTATTCGATGCAGATATTGTTTATTTTGAAGATCATGTGGTATTTAAGCAAGACATTAGAGTAATAAATCCAGAAGGCTTGCAGATAGAAGTAGAGATGGGATTCTCGGCTTGTGATGATGAAAAATGTTTGCCGCCAGATACCAAATTACTGTCCATAGATCTTGAAGGCGGGAAGTCTGTAGAAGTAGGTGTTAGTCTTTCAGAATCTGATATTCAAAAAACAGAGGCATTAAAATTAGACCTTAAAAATCCAAACAATTATCGTTCTGCCGAAGAAGAAGGTTCATCCAAAGGATTAGGAACCATATTTTTCTTAGGATTCATTGGAGGTCTTATAGCATTGCTTACTCCTTGTGTATTTCCAATGATACCATTAACAGTTTCTTTCTTTACTAAAAGTGCTGAAAATAGACAGAAAGGATTAGCAAATGCTATTATGTATGGTGTATTTATTTTTGTGATATACCTACTGTTGAGTTTACCATTCCACTTGTTAGACTCGGTAGATCCAGAGATATTAAATAATATTTCTACCAATGTAACATTAAATGTTATTTTCTTTGTTATTTTCATGGTGTTTGCTTTCTCTTTTTTCGGGTTTTACGAAATTACATTACCAAGTTCATGGAGTGCAAGAATGGATAATAAAGCAACCACTGTAGGTGGTTTGGTAGGAGTATTCTTTATGGCTCTTACACTTGCAATAGTATCTTTTTCATGTACTGGGCCTATTTTAGGATCTTTACTTGGCGGCTCGTTAACTAGCGATGGAGGTGCATGGCAGTTGACCGTCGGAATGGCTGGATTTGGTCTTTCGCTTGCATTGCCATTTGCGTTATTTGCAATGTTCCCTAATTGGTTAAATAAACTACCAAAGAGTGGTGGATGGTTGAATACTGTGAAGGTAGTATTAGGATTCTTAGAATTAGGATTTGCATTTAAGTTCTTATCTAATGCCGATTTAGTTGAAAATTGGGGTCTACTTAAACGAGAAGTGTTTATCGGTATATGGATATTGTGTGCTATTGGAATGGTGTTATATCTATTTGGATATATCCGTTTCCCACACGATGGACCAAAACCTAAAAAATTACCAAAAGGAAATATTATTGTAGGAGTAATAAGTTTGGCTTTTGCAATTTATCTAATTCCTGGATTAACCAATACTTCCGCGGCTAACTTAAAATTATTAAGTGGATTTCCACCGCCATTGTTCTATAGCTTATATGATAAAGGTACCGATGCACCACTAGGGCTTGAGGCATATAAAGATTGGGACGAAGGAGTTGCAGCAGCAAAAGCATCTGGTAAGCCTATAATGTTAGACTTTACAGGATGGGCATGTGTAAACTGTAGAAAGATGGAAGAGCAGGTATGGAGTAGAGAGGATGTTTATAATACAATAAATGAAGAATACATTCTCATTTCTTTATATGTAGACGATAGAAAGGCGTTACCAGAAGGAGAAAATTTTAATTATATGAGACCTTCTGGAAGTGTAAAGAAAATAAAAACTATCGGTGATAAATGGGCCACATTCCAAACCGTAAACTTCCGTAATAACTCTCAACCACACTATGTTTTAATGGATAGTGATTTAACCTTATTACATAATCCAAGAGGATATACTCCAGATAGCGATACATTCTTGGCATGGTTAAA
>JAJYTI010000118.1 GCA_021793135.1 Bacteroidota bacterium | reverse complement strand
TGAAGAACGACGAGAAATTGCTGCAGAAGGAAAACAAGTACTTGTTCGAAAACTACGTTCGTTAAGAATAAACTTAGATGAACGAACGATAAATGAAATGGTTAATTTCTTTAAATTAAAAACTAGCCAAGACTTATATTACAGAGTTGGAGCAGGAATTATAGAAAATAAACAAATAAAAGATTACTCGGCAAGTCGTAATAATGCTTTATTCAATTTCTTTAAAAATAGAGTGCGTAGAAGTACACCTACGCCTACTGCCCCACAAAATGAGATTACAGAAAAACTAGACCAACTAGTTTTCGGTAAAGACGAAGAAAAATTAGACTATAAATTAGCCAATTGTTGTAGACCATTACCTGGAGATGATGTGTTCGGTTTTTTAACTATAAACGAAGGTATAAAAGTGCACCGTAAAGATTGCCCGAATGCGCTCCAGTTACATAGTAATTATGCTTATCGCATCTTGCAGGCAAAGTGGATAGACTCTACACAACATGATTTTAAAGCTACCTTAAAAATAACTGGAATAGATTTATTTGGACTTGTAAATCAAGTAACTAAAGTAATTTCTAAATATCATAACATTAACATGCGAAGTGTAAACTTCGATAGTTATGATGGTATATTCCAAGGAAAAATATCTTTATCTGTTAACAACAAAGCTACTCTAGACAAGCTTATAGATGATCTTAAAAAAATAAATGGTATAGATAAAGTTACACGTACATAAAAATAGTATCTTTGACGCGTAATTATGGAGAAAGAAAAACAACTATCAAATCAGGATATTGTAAAGGATGTTTTTACAGCATTCTTAGAAGAAAAAGGGCATAGAAAAACGCCAGAGCGTTACGCTATATTACAAGAAATATACGACCACAGTGATCATTTTGATATTGAATCTTTGTATATCAACATGAAAAACAAAAAATATCGTGTGAGTCGTGCAACCCTATATAATACCATCGAACTCTTACTGGAGTGCGGTCTGGTTCGCAAGCACCAATTTGGTCAGAACCAAGCGCACTATGAAAAATCATATTTTGACAGACAACACGATCACGTCATTTTAGATGATGGAGAAGTAATTGAATTCTGTGATCCTAGAATTCAGTCTATCAAAAAAACCATAGAAGAGGTTTTCGATATCGAAATTTTAAATCACTCATTATATTTCTACGGTAAAAGAAAAAAATCCAATTAAAACATTATGGCGGTAGACTTACTACTAGGACTCCAATGGGGAGATGAAGGGAAAGGAAAGATTGTAGATGTCCTCACAAAAGATTATAATATCATTGCTCGCTTTCAGGGTGGACCAAACGCGGGACACACATTAGAGTTTGATGGAATGAAGCATGTGCTACACACAATACCTAGCGGTATCTTTCATGACAATGCAATAAACATTGTAGGAAATGGTGTAGTAATCGATCCTGTTATCTTCAAAAAAGAATTAGACAACTTAAAGAAGTTCGATTTAGATATTCAAAGTAAGTTGCTAATTTCAAGAAAAGCACACCTTATTCTTCCTACACACCGATTGCTAGATGCAGCTAGTGAAGCATCCAAAGGAAAAGCAAAAATCGGATCTACACTTAAAGGAATTGGCCCTACTTATATGGACAAAACTGGTAGAAATGGAATCCGTGTAGGAGATTTAGAGCTCCCTGATTGGAAAGAAAGATATCGAAATTTAGCAGATAAACATGAAGGAATGATCAAGTCCTTTAATATGGATATCCAATATGACTTAAAAGAACTTGAAGAAGAATTCTTTGAAGCTGTAGCGGTATTAAGAGAGCTTAAATTTATCGATAGTGAAAACTACATCAATACTGCACAAAGAGAGGGAAAAACGATATTAGCAGAAGGTGCACAAGGTTCTTTATTAGATATCGACTTTGGTACTTATCCATTTGTTACTTCTTCTAATACTACTGCAGCTGGGGCTTGTACTGGTTTAGGAGTATCGCCTTCTAGTATTGATAAAGTTTATGGAATATTTAAAGCCTATACTACTCGCGTAGGAAGTGGCCCATTCCCTACCGAATTATTTGATGAAGATGGTGAAACCCTTGCACGTGTAGGAAACGAATTTGGAGCCACTACAGGACGTCCACGTCGCTGTGGATGGTTAGATTTAGTAGCTCTAAAATACGCAGTAGAAATCAATGGTGTTACCGAACTATTCATGATGAAAGCAGATGTACTTAGTGGAATGAAAACTATAAAAGTATGTACTGCTTATGAATACCAAGGGGAAAGAATTGAACATTTACCTTACTCTATTGAAGAGGAATATATAAAACCCATTTATCAGGAGTTTGAAGGTTGGGAAGAAGATATTACCAAAGTACGTAGTGCAGATGATTTACCTCAAGCACTTCTAGAATATATCTCTTTCATAGAAAAAGAATTAAACGTACCTGTAAAAGTGGTTTCTGTAGGACCAGATCGTACACAAACAATTCACAGGTAAGTTTTCCTTATATAGAATAATTAGAAAACGAGTTTTTCCGTACCTTTATCGACGGAAAAACTCGTTTTGAGATTAATAAGTAATTTAAGATTGTATTTATTGTCCCGTAACCTTTACATATTCTGTACTTTTCTGTTCTTATTGAACTGGACTAATGCCTTTGCACAAGAACCTCAAAAAGTAGAAATTCGATCGGGCTATACCGAAAAGCGCCCCGAACTACCAGATGCTATCATCTATACTAAAGATGCATCGGGCCAAGTATATATTGTACATGAAGGAGTGGAAATGTGGTGCGATCAAGCTTACCTCTACCCTTCCGACAATTTTGTTAGAGCCTACGGTAATGTATATATGACGCAAGGAGACACCATTAGTTTACGTAGTAGATATACAGAATACAATGGAAATAATCAGCTAGCATTTGCCCGTGGGGATGTAATTTTAAAAGAACCTCAAACTACGTTAGAAAGTGATGTATTATATTTTGATAGAAATCGTCAACAAGCATATTACGATACGGGAGGTGTAGTTAGAGATACAGCTAGCGTACTTTATAGTACTATAGGAAGATATTATACTGAGACTAAAAAATATCAGTTTTTAGACAAAGTACATATTGAAAATCCAGATTATGATTTAAAATCGGAGCAAGTAGATTTTTATTCCGAATCGGGCGATGCGTATCTTTATGGGCCTTCTACAATTACTGGAGAGAACACAAAAATCTATTCAGAAAGAGGGTTTTATCAAACAAGAGAAAATCATGGGTATTTTGTAAAAAATGCAAGAGTAGATTACGATAGTAGAATTCTTTTTGGGGATAGTATATATTTTGACAGAAATAAAAATTTTGCATCTGCATCCAACAATATCCGAGTTTATGACACTATAAACGAAAGTAAAGTTATAGGACATTATGCAGAAGTTTATAAAGAAAAAGATTCGGTTATTATTACAAAAAATCCGATTATCGCTTCCAAAAGAGATAACGACTCTCTCTATGTTAATGCCGATAAAATCATTATTACAGGAGAACCCGAACATCGAATCTTGAATGCTTATCCTGATGCTCGTTTTATTCGTACCGACATCCTTAAAAAGGAAGAACCTATGAGCGGTAAAGCAGACTCTATATATGTAGATGAGCGAAAGGGAATAATGAAATTACTTAAAAAACCAGTTGTATGGAGCGGACAAGGCCAAATGACTGGGGATACCATTCAAATGATTTATGATACAGTCGTGAAACAAATGGATACGTTAAAGGTACATAACAATGCATTTATCGTAGAACCAGATACCATTAGTGGAGGATATAATCAAATTAAAGGCCAATACTTACTAGGACTATTTACGGACAACGAATTAGATACTATAAAATTAAATAGAAATACCGAAGTACTTTTTTATACCCGAGATGATAAGGATAGCCTTATCGGTATAAACAATACTCTAAGTAGCTCTATAGAAATTTATATTGAAGAAAATGATATACGAGGCGTGCGATTTATTCAAAATGCAGAAGGAAAATTATATCCAGAGTCTATGTTACCAAAAAATGCTCGACTTTTACCTGGATTTATCTGGCGAGGTGAAGAACGTATAGAACGCGTAAGTGATTTATTAAAAGGAAAGCCAGAGATAAAATTACCTAAAATCAAGGGAATAGAACTACCAGAAGAGCCCGAAAGCTTTTTTAATGATACCATACCTGAATCTGAAGATTTCCCTTCTACTTCCGATCTGAAAGGAATTATACCTAAAGAAACAAATGAGATTAAAGAGTAATCTCACTCCAAACCTATTTTTGGATTTTTAAAGTTTACATTTATGAAAAAGGATTTCTTTACCTATCAAGCACAAACATCTCCTCATCCATTAGCGATGACGGTATCCCATGCTAAAGGGAGCTATATATATGATTCTGAAGGCAATAAACATTTAGACTTTGTTGCGGGTGTATCTGCTTGTACACTAGGCCACTGCCATCCTAAAGTGGTTGAAGCTATTAAAAAACAAGCCGACACCTATCTTCACGTAATGGTGTATGGTGAATATATACAAGAAACCGCTGTTAATCTTACTAAACTACTTGCTCAACATTTACCCGACCCGCTAGAAACTACCTATCTAGTAAATAGTGGTACAGAAGCTATTGAGGGTTCTTTAAAATTGGCAAGACGTGCTACCGGACGTACAGAAATTCTCTATGGTGCAAATGCATATCATGGCAACACCATGGGCTCTATGAGCATTATGGGAAGTAAAGAAAGACGTGCACCTTTCGAGCCTTTAATTCCCGATTGTCACCCTATTCGATTTAATCAGGAAGAAGATATTCAAAAAATTACAGAAAAAACTGCGGGAGTTATTTTTGAGACCATTCAAGGAGGTGCAGGATTCATTCAACCAGAAAATGGATTTTTAAAGAAAGTAAAAGAACGTTGCCAAGAAGTAGGGGCTTTACTAATTCTAGATGAAATTCAACCAGGATTTGGTAGAACTGGACGCTTATTCGGTTTTGAAAACTACGACGTTATTCCAGACATTCTTGTAATGGGGAAAGGTATGGGCGGTGGGTTGCCAATCGGTGCTTTTACTGCATCAAAAGAGCACATGGCATTATTAAAAGACAATCCTATCCAAGGCCATATCACTACCTTTGGTGGAAATCCAGTAATTGCCGCAGCTGCATTGGCTACCCTCGAAGAATTGATAGATACCAATCTGATTCCACAAACTCTAGAAAAAGAAAAATATTTTCGTTCCTTACTTGTACATCCACTTATTAAAGAAATTCGTGGTAAAGGCTTAATGCTAGCTCCTATCGTAGAAAACGTAGACATTGCCAATAAAGCTGTACTTAAATGTAAGGAAAGAGGTCTTATTCTGTTCTGGTTACTGTTTGAGACTAGAGCTATTCGTATCACCCCACCTTTAACTATTTCAAAGAAAGAAATTAAAGAAGGTTGCGACATACTTCTAGAAGTATTGGATGAGATTATGGCAGAAATGTCTTAAACCATCCTTAATACTAGTGTTTTGAGTCCTAATTGTGGATAACTATTTAGCTAAAACTGATATAGTTACTACGGAAACTTTAAATTTGTATCATCTACTATAGAAAAATCTATAGCTTAAATTTAGTCGATATATGCAGTTAGACCCAAATGAGTCAGAGCAAATTACGTTAAACCGTTTTGAATCCATGCTGAAAACCAATGATATTTTATTCTTTGATTCCGAAGAATTTGAAATCATCATTAACTATTATTTGGATAATGGAAAAATGGCTTTAGCTAAGAAAGCGATACGTATTGGACTAGAACAACACCCTTCTGCAACAAATTTAAAACTATACTTAGTAGAGGTTTATATTATCGAAGGGAAACTTGAAGAAGCAGAAATACTATTAGATGATATTTATGAGTTGGAAAAATCTAACGAAGAAGTATACATCCAAAAAGCCAATATTCATTCTAGAAAAAACGAACATACGAAAGCCATTGCTTTATTAGAGATTGCTCTCGATATTACTCTAGACAAATCTGAGATTTGGTCGCTTATAGGTATGGAGTATCTTTTCATGGAAGATTATGAAAACGCACTTCTGAATTTTAAATTATGTGTAAGCCATGACGAAGAAAACCGCTCGGCATTGCATAATGTGATATATTGCTATGATGTATTAGAAAAGCATCAAGAAGCTATAGACTATTTACTAGAATACGTAGAGAAACGTCCGTATAGTGAAGTTGCTTGGCAAAACATTGGGAAACAATATTATATTCTTAAACAGTATAATAAAGCACTAGAAGCATACGATTTTGCCATTATTAGTGACGATGCTTTTGTAGGCGCTTATTTAGAAAAAGGAAGAGTATTAGAAAAACTAGGTTTCTACCGAGAAGCTATAGAATGCTATGTTCTTACTCTTAGACTAGAAGACCCAACTACCTTTGCACTTATTCGAGCTGGTAAATGTTATGAGAAGTTAGGAGACTACGAATTAGCTGAGCAATTCTACCTACAATGCATAGATCAAGATACCTTACTAGAAAAAGCGTGGTTAGCACTAATTAACTTACGCATGAAACAAAAAGAATATGTGAGTGC